>DASSLB010000230.1:0-12375 GCA_035689945.1 Gaiellaceae bacterium
AGAACCTGCCCGAGACCCACGAGTACCTGAAGCGCGTCCGCGCCGAGGTCGACGCGCGCTACCCCGACCGGCTGCTGCTCGCCGAGGCGAACCAGTGGCCGGAGGACGTCGTCGACTATTTCGGCGACGGGGACGAGTGCCAGATGGCCTTCCACTTCCCGGTCATGCCGCGGATGTTCATGGCCCTGCGGCGCGAGGACGCGACGCCGATCTACGAGATCCTCGACCGGACGCCCAAGATCCCCGACAACTGCCAGTGGGGCCTCTTCCTCCGCAACCACGACGAGCTGACCCTCGAGATGGTCACCGACGAGGAGCGGGACTACATGTACGAGGAGTACGCGAAGGACCCGCGGATGAAGCTCAACCTAGGCATCCGCCGCCGCCTCGCGCCACTGCTCGACGCCGGCCGCGACGAGGCCGAGCTCCTCCACGCGATCCTCTTCTCGCTGCCTGGTTCGCCGGTTCTCTATTACGGGGACGAGATCGGCATGGGCGACAACGTCTACCTCGGCGACCGCGACGGCGTGCGCACGCCGATGCAGTGGTCGGGCGACCGCAACGCCGGGTTCTCGCGCGCCGACTGGGCTCAGCTCTACCTCCAGCCGCTCATGGATCCGGTCTACGGCTTCCAGGCGGTCAACGTCGAGGCGCAGCTGCGCACCCCGAACTCGCTCCTGCGCTGGATGCAGCGCTTCATCGCGCTGCGCAAGGAGCACCCCGTGTTCGGACTCGGCTCCTACAAACCCCAGCCTGCGGAGAACACGCGAATCTTCGCCCACATCCGCACGTGGGAAGAGGACGTCGTCCTCTGCGTGCACAACCTGGCGCGCTCGGCGCAGGCCGTGCAGCTCGACCTCTCGGACTACGCGGGTATGGTGCCGGTGGAGATGCTGGGCCGGACGGCGTTCCCGCCGATCGGGGAGCTGCCCTACCTCCTGACGCTCGCACCGCGCGGGTTCTTCTGGTTCCAGCTCAGGCCTGCTGGGCAGGTGGAGTGACGATGGATGAGAGCGCCCTGATCGAGTATGTGACGCGGCAGCGCTGGTACGGCGCGAAATCGAAGACGGTCTCGCGCTCCGAGGTGCTCGACACGATCACGATCCGTCGCGCCGAGCCGGAGTTGTCTCTCGCGCTCGTGGAGATGCGCTACGACACGGGAGCTCACGACATCTACCAGCTCCTTTTCTCGGGTGGCACCGACGGCGTCACCTTCGACAGCGCCAGAGAGGAAGCCGGGCTCGCGCGCGAGATCGTGAGCGCGATGCGAACCGGCCTGACGTTGCAGGGCTCGCAGGGCGTGGTCGAGTTCCATGCCGTCGAGGGCTTCTCGGCGCTGGACCGCGAGCTGGGCGCTGCGCGAGCCGTTTCCTCCGAGCAGTCGAACAGCTCGATGATCTTCGACGACGCGCTGATCCTCAAGGTCTTCCGTCATCTCGAACCGGGGATCAATCCGGAGCTCGAGGTGCTCCGCTTCCTCACCGAGCAGGGCTTCCGCAACATCCCGGCCCTCGGCGGCTGGTACGGGTACTCCGGCGGGCCTCTCACTGCCACGCTCGGCCTGCTGCAGGAGTACGTCGCGGGGGCAGTCGGCGGCTGGGAGCTCGCTCTCGACGAGATCACCGACGCGCCCGAGCGCTTCCTCGACCGGCTCGAGCGGCTCGGCGAGGTGACGGCGCAGATGCACACCGCGCTCGGCGCGAATCCGAGCGACCCCGCCTTTGCTCCCGAGGAGCCGAGCGTCGAGTCGCTCGGACTGCTGACGGCGACGGTGGACGAGGAGATCGCACGGGTCTTCCTCTCACTGCCCGACGACGACGAGCGGCTGGGACCGATTCTCGGTCGCGGCGAGGAGGTGCGCGAGCAGCTCCGCCTTCTGACGCATGCCGGCTCGGCGGGCCGCGTGATCCGCACGCACGGCGACTACCACCTCGGGCAAACCCTGATGCACGACAACGACTGGGTGATCCTCGACTTCGAGGGCGAGCCCGCGCGGACGCTCGTCGAGCGCCGCCGCAAGCGCTCGCCGCTCCGGGACGTCGCGGGGATGCTCCGCTCCTTCGCCTACGCGGCGACGGCCGCCGAGCTCACCCGCGACGCCGACGTCCCGGCGAGCTGGGAGGAGCGAGCGCGCGGGCGGTTCCTGGAGGGCTATCTCGAGACCGTCGACCAGAGCCTGCTGCCGGCGGGAGAGGCCGCGATCGAACGCCTACTCGCCGTGTTCGAGCTCGAGAAGGCGGTGTACGAGTTGCAGTACGAGCTCGACAACCGGCCCGACTGGGTTGGAATCCCGGTCGCAGGTATCGAGCGGCTCATGAACGCGGCCGCGGAGGCTCTGTGACCGTCGACCTCGGCCCCAATCCACACGGAATCCTCGGCGCGCACGAGGCGAAGGGCGGCGTCGTCGTGCGTACGATCCGGCCCGAAGCGCGGGCCGTGCGGGTGCAACCCGCCGGCATCGAGGCCGAGCTCATGCACCCGGACGGCCTATGGGAGGCGATGCTGCCGAAGGCGCGGCTGCCGCTCGACTACGAGCTCGAGGTCGAGTACGAGGACGGCCAGACGCTCACCGTCCGCGATCCGTACTCGTTCCTTCCGACGCTCGGCGAGCTCGACCTTCACCTCGCCATGGAGGGCCGGCACGAGCACCTCTACGAGCGTCTCGGCGCGCACGTGCGCGAGCTCGACGGCGTGGTCGGCACGGCCTTTGCCGTGTGGGCCCCGAACGCGCGCTCGGTCGCTGTCGTCGGCGACTTCAATTCCTGGGACGGGCGCCTCCATCCGATGCGGTCGCTCGGTGCGTCCGGGATCTGGGAGCTGTTCGTGCCGGGCGTGGACGAGGGGACGAGGTACAAGTTCGAGATCCGGACGCAGGAGGGCCGTCTGCGCCTGAAGAGCGACCCGGTCGCCTTCCACACCGAGGTACCGCCGGCGAACGCGTCCGTCGTCTGGGACGCAAAGCACACCTGGGGCGACGAGGAATGGCTCGAGCGCCGCACCGCTTCCGAGCCGCTGCGCGAACCGGTCTCGATCTACGAGGTCCACCTCGGCTCGTGGCGGCGCAAGCCGCTCGAGGGCAACCGCCCGCTCTCCTACCAGGAGCTCGGCGACGAGCTCGCGGACTACGTCTCGGACCTCGGCTTCACGCACGTCGAGCTGCTGCCGGTGATGGAACATCCCTTCTCCGGCTCGTGGGGCTACCAGGTGACCGGCTACTACGCGCCCACGTCGCGCTTCGGCACGCCCGACGACTTCCGCCACCTCGTCGATCGCCTGCACCAGCGCGGCATCGGTGTGATCCTCGACTGGGTCCCCGCCCATTTCCCGCGCGACGATTGGGCGCTCGCGACATTCGACGGGACGCACCTGTACGAGCACGCCGACCCGCGGCGCGGCTCGCATCCTGACTGGGGCACGCTCGTCTTCAACCTCGGCCGCACAGAGGTGCGGAACTTCCTCCTCGCGAACGCGCTCTACTGGCTGCGCGAGCATCACGCCGACGGGCTCCGCGTCGATGCGGTCGCCTCAATGCTCTACCTCGACTACTCGCGGAAGGCCGGCGAGTGGGTGCCGAACGTGTTCGGCGGCAACGAGGACCTCGACTCGGTCGCCTTCCTCAAGGAGATGAACGAGACGCTCTACGCACGCGAGCCGAACGTGATCTCAGCGGCGGAGGAGTCGACCGCCTGGCCGGGCGTCTCACGGCCGACCTACCTCGGCGGGCTCGGGTTCGGCTTCAAGTGGAACATGGGCTGGATGCACGACACGCTCCTCTACTTCCAGAAGGATCCCGTCTACCGCCGCTTCCACCACCACACCCTGACGTTCTCCCTCATGTACGCGTTCAGCGAGAACTTCGTCCTGCCGCTCTCGCACGACGAGGTGGTGCACGGGAAGCGATCGCTGCTCGACAAGATGCCGGGCGACCGCTGGCAGAAGTTCGCGAACCTGCGCTCGCTCTACGCCTATATGTGGGCACATCCCGGCAAGAAGCTCCTCTTCATGGGCGGCGAACTCGGCGAGTGGGAGGAGTGGAACGCGGAGGGCTCGCTCCACTGGAACCTGCTCGAGTACGCCGAACACGACGGGGTGCGCTCGCTCATCCGCGACCTGAACCGCGCATACCGCGCGACGCCGGCGCTGTGGCAGCTCGACTTCGATCCGGCCGGCTTTCGGTGGCTCGAGGCAAACGACGCCTCGAACAACGTCCTCGCCTTCGCGCGGCTCGGGGACGGGGACGCGCCCCCGCTCGTCTGCGTCCTCAACCTTTCGCCGGTGCCGCGCTACGACTACCGCGTCGGGATGCCCGCCTGCTGTCGCTGGCGCGAGGTGGTCAACACCGACTCGGCCTTCTACGGCGGCAGCGGCGTCGGGAACCTCGGCGGAGTCGAGGCGGAGGCAGTGCCGTGGCACGAGCAGCCGTTCTCGGCGACTCTGACACTGCCCCCGCTCGGCGCGGTCTGGCTCGTCCCGGAGTAACGGGAGTGCGTCGCCTGGGGGCCGTGCCGTGCGGCGACGGCCTTGCCGAGTTGTGCGTGTGGGCGCCTGTGTGCGAGCGCCTCTCGGTTCGGGCCCGCGAAGAGGTCGAGCTCGAGCGCGACGGCGAGTGCTGGGTCGGGAGGTTCGTCGGCGACGATTACCTCCTCGTCGCCGACGGCGAGGCGCATCCGGACCCGTGCTCGCGCTGGCAACCGGAAGGAGTGAGCGGCCCGTCGCGGGTCCTCGACACGGATGCCTTCGAGTGGAGCGACGACGACTGGGATGGGGTCGCGCTCGACGAGCTCGTGCTCTACGAGCTCCACGTCGGGGCGTTCAGCGAAGAAGGAACGTTCGACGGCGTGATCCCACGTCTCGCGGGCCTGCGCGAGCTCGGCGTCACCGCGATCGAGCTGATGCCGGTCTCGACGTTCCCCGGCAACCGCGGCTGGGGCTACGACGGCCTCTACACCTACGCGGCTCATCCCGCGTACGGCGGGCCGTTCGGACTCGCACGTCTCGTCGACGCCGCGCACGCAGAAGGGCTCGCTGTGATCCTCGACGTCGTCTACAACCACGTCGGCCCCGGCGAGGAGGGGCTCCGCG
The DNA here is from genome assembly GCA_035689945.1 of Gaiellaceae bacterium. Lineage (GTDB taxonomy): Bacteria > Actinomycetota > Thermoleophilia > Gaiellales > Gaiellaceae > Palsa-739. The sequence goes on from DASSLB010000230.1 coordinate 5,083, forward strand.
CGTTCGGCCCCTACTTCAGAGATCGCAACGAGACCGTCTGGGGCGACGCCCTCGACTACGGGCAGCGCGGCGTACGCGAGTGGGCGATCCAGAACGCCGAGCAGTGGGTGCGCGACTTCCACGTCGACGGGCTGCGGCTCGACGCGGTGCACGCGATCCTCGACGACTCGCCGCTCCACGTCTGCGCCGAGCTGAAGCAGAGAGTGGGAAAGGCGCTCGTCATCTCCGAGATGGAGGTCGACGACTGGCGGCCCGTCGACGAGTGGGGCCACGACGCCCAGTGGGCCGACCGCGCGCACCACGAGCTACACGTCCTCCTGACGGGCGAGCACGAGGGCTACTACGCCGGGTATGGGTCGCTCGCATCGCTCGCGGACGACCTGCGCGGCCGCGGCCGCGAGCCGCGCCGCAGCGTGATCTGCGCCCAGAACCACGACCAGGTAGGCAACCGCGCCCTCGGTGACCGCTTGCCGGAGGACGCACTGCGCGTGGCCGCCGCCGTGACGCTCTTCTCCCCCTGCACGCCGCTGCTCTTCATGGGCGAGGAGCGATTCGAGACCGCGCCGTTCCAATTCTTCACCGACCACATCGACCCGGCGATCGCGGACGCAACGCGCGAGGGCCGGAAACGGGAGTTTGCGGAGTTCGCCGGCTTCACAGGCGAGGAGGTGGCGGATCCGCAGGCGCTCGAGACGTTCCTCCGCTCGAAGCTCCAGCCGGGTGAGCCCGATCCGCTCTATCGCGAGCTTCTGGCGCTGCGCCGCGGGCTTCCGCGCGAGCTCGAAGCGGACGCAGACGAGGAGTCGAAGATCCTGCGCCTGCGACGAGGCGACGTGACGCTTGTCGCCGACTTCGCCAACCGCCGCGTGGAAGTCTCTCACTGATGGAGGTCTGGCCGGGACGGCCGTTTCCACTCGGTGCGACGTGGGACGGGGAGGGGACGAACTTCGCGCTCTTCTCGGAGCACGCCGAGCGCGTGGAGCTCTGCCTGTTCGACCCGGACCGCGAGACGCGGGTCGAGCTGCGTGACGTCACGGCGCACAACTTCCATGCCTACCTGCCTGGAGTGGGCCCGGGCCAGCGCTACGGCTACCGCGTCCACGGCCCGTACGACCCGGCCGCCGGCCACCGCTTCAATCCCAACAAGCTCCTGATCGATCCGTACGCGAAGGCGATCGAGGGGCCGGTGCAGTGGGATCGCGCAAACGTCCTCCCCTACGTGCCGAGCCTCGAGGAAGACGCGGATCTCGAGCTCGACGACGAAGACGACGCCGACGCCCTCCCGAAGTGCGTCGTGATCGATCCTGGGTTCGACTGGGAGGGCGACGAGCCGCCGCGGACAGACTGGAACGACACGGTCATCTACGAGGTCCACACAAAGGGGTTCACGCAGCGGCATCCGGAGATTCGCGACGACCTTCGCGGCACGTACGGCGCGCTCGCCTCCGAACCAGCGCTGGCCTATCTCCGCGACCTCGGTGTTACGGCGGTCGAGCTGCTGCCGATCCACCACATCGCCGACGAGGGCTTCCTGCACGACCGCGGCCTGACGAACTACTGGGGCTACTCCTCGATCGGCTACCTCGCGCCGCACGCGTCGTACGCCGCCACCGGGACGAGCGGCGAGCAGGTGCGCGAGTTCAAGGGGATGGTCAAGGCGCTCCACGGCGCGGGCATCGAGGTGATCCTCGACGTCGTCTACAACCACACGGCGGAGGGGAACCACCTCGGGCCGATGCTCTCCTTCCGCGGGATCGACAACCGGAGCTACTACCGGCTGATGCCCGACGACCAACGCTTCTACATGGACTTCACCGGCACGGGCAACTCCCTCAACCCTGTGCATCCGTCGGTGCTGCGGCTGATCATGGACTCGCTTCGCTACTGGGTGCTCGAGTGCCGGGTCGACGGCTTCCGCTTCGACCTCGCCTCGGCGCTCGCGCGGGAGTTCTACGACGTCGACCGGCTCTCGGCGTTCTTCGACACGATCCACCAGGATCCCGTGATCTCGCAGGTGAAGCTGATCGCCGAGCCGTGGGACGTGGGGCCGGGCGGCTATCAGGTCGGCAATTTCCCCGTCCTCTGGGCGGAGTGGAACGGTAAGTACCGGGACTCCGTGCGGGACTTCTGGCGGGGTCAGGGAGGCGTAGGCGAGTTTGCGGAACGCTTCTCCGGCTCCGCCGACCTGTACGAGGAGAACGGCCGCGACCCGTTCGCGTCGATCAACTTCGTTACCGCGCACGATGGCTTCACGCTGCGGGATCTCGTCTCGTACAACGAGAAGCACAACGAGGCGAACCTGGAGGACAACCGCGACGGGACGGACGACCACCGCTCGTGGAACCTCGGTGCCGAGGGCCCGACCGACGACGCTGCTGTGCTTGCGCTGCGGGCGCGCCAGCAGCGCAACTTCCTGGTGACGCTGCTCCTCTCGCAAGGCGTGCCGATGCTGCTCGGCGGCGACGAGCTCGGACGGACCCAGGGAGGCAACAACAACGCGTGGTGCCAGGACAACGAGATCTCCTGGTTCGACTGGGCGTCCGCGGACGCGGAGCTGCTCGAGTTCGTGCGCAGGCTGATCACACTGCGCCGCGAGCACCCCGTCTTCCGGCGGACCTCGTTCCTGAGCGGGCAGGCCGGCGACAGCGGGCTGCCCGATGCGTGGTGGTTCCGTCCCGACGGGCGCCGGATGACTCAGCGGGACTGGACGAACCCGGAGACCAAGACCCTCGGCGTCTTCCTCAACGGCCGCGAGATCCGCGAGCGGACGGCGCACGGCGAGCCGATGTTCGACGACTCGTTCCTGCTCGTCTTCAACGTCCACTCTGAGCCGGTTGTCTTCACGCTGCCTGCACGGCGTTTCGGCGCGCGGTGGGAGCTCGAGCTCGCCACAGGTGAGGCGCCGGACGGCCCGCTCGGTGCGCGTGCTCTCGTCGCCGTGCAGGAGCACTCTCTCCTCCTCCTGCGGCGAGACTGAGTCGATGCGCATCTACCTCGCCGGATCGATCTTCACGCCGTACGAGCGAGCGTTTCTCGACGACTGCGCGAGCCGCCTACGCGCGGAGGGCTTCGACGTCTTCGTGCCACACGAGCATGGGCTGGTCGGGCTCGACGCGACCCCGGCGGCGGTGTTCGCAGTGGACGCAGGCGGCGTCGAATCCGCCGATGCGGTGCTCGCCGTCCTCGACGGGCCGTCGGTCGACGACGGAACGGCCTGCGAGATCGGGCTCTTCCACGGGCTCAAACAGCGCGACCCGACGCGCAGGGGAGTGGTCGGCCTGCTCACGGACCTGCGCGCCGAACGGCGAGGCGAGTTTGCAACGAACCTCTTCGTGCGCGGCTGCATCGAAGCCGGAGGCGGGAGCATCGTCGACTCGCTCGATGACGCGATAGCGATTCTCGACGACTGGCGAGTCTGATCTCGCATCGCGGGTAAGACGGCCTTCTTGACCGATTTCCGCTGCACGTTCCGCGTCCAACTCACGCCTGAGCTCAACTTCCGCCGGGTGCGCGAGGTCGTGCTCCCGTACGCCGCGGAGCTCGGCGTTTCACACCTCTACCTTTCGCCCGTCCTGCAGGCGCAGCGGGAGTCGACCCACTGCTACGACGTCGTCGACCCGACACGTGTCTCCGGCGAGCTCGGCGGCGAAGAAGAGCTCCGCGACCTGTGCGAGGCGACTCGCACGGCGGGCCTCGGCACGGTTCTCGACGTCGTCCCGAACCACATGGCGACCTCGGAGGACGAGAACCGGTTCTGGCGCGAGCCGGAGCTCCGCGCGAAGTTCTTCGACTGGGACCGAGAGACCGGCTGGTACCGCCGCTTCTTCGACATCGGCGAACTCGCCGGCGTTCGCGTCGAGGATCCGGAGGTCTTCGAGACGACGCACGGGAAGGTGCTCGGCCTTGTGGCCGACGGGCTCGTCGACGGGCTCCGCATCGACCACCCGGACGGGCTCGCGAACCCGCGCGAGTATCTCGAACGCCTCCGCGATCGCAACGTCGAACGGATCTGGGTGGAGAAGATCCTCGAGCCCGGGGAGCGTCTGCGCACCGACTGGCCGGTCGAGGGGACGACGGGCTACGAGTTCGCGAACGACGTGACCGCGCTCTTCGTCGACCCTGCAGGCGAGGAGCCGCTGACCGAGCTCTATGCCGAACTCACAGGGGAGCGGCGGCCGTTCGCGGAGGTCGCCCACGAGGCGAAGCTCGAGGTGGCGAGGACGACGTTCGCCCAGGAGTTCGATCGACTCCGCGCGCTCCTTCCGCAGGACGGGTTGGAGGAGGCGGCGGCTGAGCTGCATGTCTACCGGACCTACGTCGAGCCCGAGCGGGTCGACGAGGAGGATCGGAGGGCATGCGCAGTCCTGCCCGAGGATCTGCGCCGGGTCATCCTCGGTTTCGAAAAACCTGAGTTCGTCGTCCGCTGGCAGCAGACGACCGGCTCCGTAATGGCAAAGGGAGTCGAGGACACCGCCTTCTACCGCTGGTTCCGCCTCACCGCGCTGAACGAGGTCGGCGGCAATCCCGACCGCTTCTCGCTCTCGCCGGAGCAATTCCACGACGCGGCGCTCGACCGGCTCCAGCGACATCCCCGTGCGCTGCTCGCGTCCCAGACCCACGACACGAAGCGCGCCGGCGACGTGCGTGCGCGAATCGGCGCGCTCGCGGCAGTCCCGGAAGAGTGGGCCGAGCGCGTTCGCCGCTGGCACACGCTCACGGGTGGCATGGACGATCCGAACGAGGAGTACCTCGTCTGGCAGACGCTGGTCGGCGCCTGGCCGATCGTCCCCGGGCGACTCGAGCTCTACCTCCAGAAGGCGCTGCGGGAGGGGAAGCGAACGACGAGCTGGCTCGACCCGGACGAAGCGCACGAACGCCGGGTGCGGGAGTTCGTGCGCGGCCTGTACTCGAACCACGACTTCCTCGACGACTTCGAGCCGTTTGCGGCCCGCGTTGCGGCGGCCGGGGAGCATGCATCGCTGGGAGCGCTCCTGCTCCGCCTGACGACCCCCGGCATCCCGGACCTCTACCAGGGAGACGCGCTCTGGTCACTCAACCTCGTCGACCCGGACAACCGCCGTGCGGTCGACTGGCCGGCGCACGTTTCCGTGCTACGGGAGCGGGCACCGACCCGACGGACCATGAAGGCCCACCTCATCCGGCGGGTCCTCCGTCTGCGCTCGGAACGGCCCGACGCTTTCGCGGGCGCCTACGAGCCGCTCGACCTCGGCCCGGACCGGATCGGGTTCATACGCGGCGGCGCGATTCGCGTCGCGGTGCCGCTTCGCCCCGGCGACCACGCGGACGGAGGCGACCACGACCTCCTGCCCGAATACGACCAGGAGCTGACGGTCGTCTCCTAACTGTCTCCAGCCTGCACAGCCCGGCGCCTTCACCGCAGGGGATCCGGGAAGACGCCGGACCGGGCTGGCCGCGGCCCGCCGGAGAAGCCGGACCGGGAGGGGTTCGATGCATCGCTAATCGAACCACTCCAGGATGAAAAACACCTAAGAGCTGATTAAGACTTCTCGCCGCCGCCCGGACGGGCCGCTCCGTTCAGGCTGAGCCGCATGAGAGCGCCGCCTCCGTCCGCGTTCTCCGCCTCGACGGTTCCGCCGTGCGCCTCGGCCACCTCGCGGACGATTGCGAGCCCGAGCCCCGCACCCGGCATTGCGCGCGCCGCAGCCGAACGGTAGAAGCGATCGAAGACGAGCGGCCTGTCCTCCTCGGAGAAGCCGGGGCCGTGATCGCGAACCCTCAGTTCCCCTCCAGCGAGCGAGACCTCGACGGAGCCACCCTCGCCGCTCCACTTACCCGCGTTCTCGAGCAGGTTCCAGACCGCGCGCTCCATGGGGTCGCGGTAGCCGTCGACGATCGTCGGCTCCAGGCCGTCGCTCTTCCATGCGATGGCCGGAAAGCGGGTGCGAGCGCGTTCGACGCCGGCCTCCACGAGCTCGTCGAGCTGAAACTCCTCCTTCGCGGTCTGGGCGCCGCCACGGGCCAGCTCGAGAAGGCCGGCGGTCAGCGCTCGCATCTCCTGCGACTCGCGATGCAGATCGTCGAGCAGGCGCCGGCGCTGCTCCGGCTCGAGCTCGATGTCCCCGCGCAGGACGTCGATGTTCGTCTGCAGGCTCGTGAGCGGGGTGCGCAGCTCGTGGGAGGCGTCGGCGACGAAGCGCCGCTGCGTCTCGAGCGACTCCTCGAGCGACGCAAGCATCGTGTTGAAGGAACCCCCGAGTCGCGCGAGCTCACCGCGCCCACCCTCTGGCACGCGCTCGCTCGGCTCGCCTGTCTCGGCGATCCGCTCGGCAGCGGCCGTCAGCCGTCGAACAGGAGAGAGCGTCGCACCCGAGACAAGGGCACCGGCCGCTGCCGCGATCAGAACGCCACCGATCGAGACGAGGATGAGGATGAATCGCAGCCGGTCGAGGTCGTGGTCGATGTAGCCGATGTTGCGGGCGATGACGACTACTCCGCCGAACTCCAGCGGCCGGACGCGTTCTCGCAGGGTCACCTGCGTCCCTGACGGAGCTGCTGTAGCAGTGACGTTCCGGAAGAAGCCCTTCTCTTCCCCGCGCGCAACGGCGACGATGTGCGAATCGAGCGGAATGTTGTGCGGGTTCGTGACCGTTCCGTCGGACGCGATAGACGCAACAGCGTCACTGCTGTACGGGCTGAAATCCGGGAAGGTCGCGTCGGGGCTGCGCGCATGGGCGGCAAGCTCGGTGTCGACCTGCGAGTAGAGCTCGTGCCGCATGACGAAGTACGTCGTCACACATGCCAGCCCGACCACGACCGCGACGACCCCGGCGGCGACGAGCGTCAGGCGAGCGCGAAGCGTCACGGCTCGCGGAGCACGTAGCCCGTGCCGCGGACGGTGTGGATCAGCCGCTCCTCGTCCTCGGCCTCCGTCTTCCGCCGCAGGTAGCCCACGTAGACGTCGAGCGCGTTCGAGGAGTGGCTGAAGTCGTAGCCCCAGACCCGTTCGTAGATGAGCGAGCGCGGCAGCACCTGGCGCGGGTTGCGCATGAAGAGCTCGAGCAGGTGGGCCTCGGTCGTGGTCAGCTCGAAGCGTCGGCCGCCCCGCCGGGCGTCCATCGAGCCGAGATCCAGCGTCAGGTCGGCGAAACGGAGCAACGCGCCCGGCTCCTCCGGCTTCGAACGGCGCAGAAGCGCGCGGAGGCGCGCAAGCAGCTCCTCGAGGTCGTACGGCTTCGGCAAGTAGTCGTCGGCGCCCGCGTCGAGTCCCTCCACCCTGTCGCCGACGGCGTCCCGCGCAGTCAGCAGGAGGAT
>DASSLB010000231.1:0-3572 GCA_035689945.1 Gaiellaceae bacterium
GCTGCGTACAACACGCCGCTCAAGGCCGACGGGATCATCGCGATCAAGATGCGCGAGGGCGACGAGCTCGTCGGCGTGCGCCACTCGACCGGCAACGACGACATTCTGATGGTCTCGCGGAAGGGACAGGCGATCCGGTTCAAGGAGACCGACGCCCGGCCCATGGGCCGCGACACCTCGGGCGTCGCCGGCATGAAGCTCCGGAAGGACGACGAGGTGATCTCGATCAACATCGCCGAGGACGATGCCGACCTCCTCGTCGTGACGGAGAACGGCTTTGGCAAGCGGACGCGCGTCTCCGAGTACCCGGTCAAGGGCCGGGGCGGCATGGGCGTCAAGACCGTGCAGCTGACCGAAGCGCGTGGCTACCTCGTCGGGTCGCGCGTCGTTCGCGACGGCTACCAGGTGATGCTCATCTCCACCGCCGGCACCGTGATCAAGATTCCGGTCGAGGATGTCAAACGGCTGGGCCGCTCGACCCAGGGCGTGATCGTGATGCGGCTTCGCGGAGACGAGGAGCGGGTCTCGGCGCTGGCACCTGTCGTCGAGTCGGACGAGACCAACGGCGACGCCGAGACGGCCGAGGGCGAGCCGAGCGACACGTAACCCGGCGCTGGTTTCCCGCAGCTCGCCCTTCCATTAAGCGCTTCCGAGCTTTATAACTCGCGGACGGGGGCAGAATCGAACGCGCGAGGGCGGAGTGGCGGTCAGCCGGCAAGTCGACCTTCTCGAACCCATCAATCTGGCGGAGCATCTCGACAAGATCGAGCTCTACCTCGGTCAGGTCTGCCAGATTGCGGGGATCTCGAAGATGCAGCTCGACTACTGGACGAACAAGGCCCAGATCCCGACCAAGGGCAAGAAGCAGCGGATCTACGACATCGACGCGCTCGAGACCGTGATGCTGATCAAGCAGGCGAAGGACAAGGGCCTGAATCTCGGGGCTGCGATCGAGGCTGCGCGTAGCTTCCGCGAGCTCCACACCAACGGCGGCGCCCAGGTTCCGGTCGTCTAGCGGTTCGTGTGCAGGCGCTGCCAGGCGTCGTAGCCGCGTTCGAGCGCGAGAAGCATCGCTGCGAGTAGCGGTGCCCGCGGCCACTCCCGGCCGGTCTCGATGCGCAGCGAGGTCGACGGCTTGGGCGTCTCGGCTGGAAGCTCCTCCGCCGTCTGGTTGACGTTGACGCCGACTCCGAGCACGACCCTCCCGGCCGTTGCCTCCGGCAGGATCCCCGCAACCTTCCGGCCGTAGATGAGAACGTCGTTCGGATGACTCAGCTCGGCCACGACGCCGGCCTCTTCACGGAGCGCCGCGGCGACGGCATCGCCTGCGACGAGCGACAGCTCCGGCCACAGCGCCATCGGCGGCGTCGGGTTCAGCAACACAGAGAAGAGCAGAGCTCGTCCTGCCGGCGCTTCCCAACGCCGCCCGAGGCGGCCGCGTCCGTGCGTCTGGAGATCCGTTGCGACCGTCGTCCCCTCGGCAGCGTCGTCATCGAGCAGGCGCTGCGTCGAAGCGCACTCCTCGACGAAGCGATACGGGTGCCCGAGGCGGCCGTGCAGCAATGGCTCGACCGAGCCGGGAGATAGATCCGACACCCGCATTTAGACTACTGCGGCTGTGAGGGCGATCAGACAGCCGCTGCGCCAGCGCGGCCTCGACTACGCGAGTCTCAGCGACCCCGTGCTCGTGACCCGCGCAAAGGCCGGCGACGCGGAGGCGCTCGAGGCCCTCTGCGTCCGCCATTCGCCGCGGGTCGAACGACTCGCCAAGCATCTCTTGCGCGATCCGGAGGACGCGCGCGACGCGGCCCAGGAGGCACTGGCGAAACTCTGCGTCCGCCTGCGGCAGTTCCGCGGCGAGTCGCAGTTCTCGACCTGGTTGCATCGGCTGGTCGTCAACACCTGTCGCGACGTAGCCGAGCGGCAGCGCACGCGGATGCACGACGCGCTGCCGGACGAGCTCGGGGCCGACGTCGAGCACGATCCGACGCGCGGCGTTCGGATCTCGGAGCTGCGACGCGAACTCTGTGACTCCCTTGCCGACATCTCGCCCGAGCAGGCTCAGGTCATCGTGCTCAAGGACGCGCTGGAGTACACGTTCGAAGAGATTGCGGCTGCGGCCGGGATGCCCGTCGGGACCGCCAAATGTCACGCACACCGCGGTCGCAACCGGCTGCGAGAGCGGCTCGAGCGCCGAGACGTCGCTTGACACTCCCGCCTCCGCCGTTCGGCCGGGAAACGATCGAGTCGATCATCCCGCACCGCCCGCCCTTCCTGCTCGTGGACGAGGTACTCGACATCGAGCCCGGTCGCCGCGTGCGCGGTCGCTACCTCGTCCCTGCGGACGGCTGGTGGTTCCAGGGCCACTTCCCCGACCGGCCGGTGATGCCCGGCGTGCTGACCATCGAGGCAATTGCGCAGTGCGCCGCGGTCGCCGTCCTCGCGGACGAGGCGAACCACGGCAAGATCCCGTTCTTCGCCGGGATCGACGACTGCCGCTTCAAGCGGGTCGTGGAGCCGGGGGACGTGCTCGACCTCGAGTGTGAGTTCCTCCGCGTGCGCGGCCCGATCGCCAAGGGACAGGGCCGAGCTTGCGTCGACGGTGATGTCGCCGTCGAGGCGATGCTGACCGTCTTCGTGGGGAGCGGATGATCACCGACGCCCGCAGCGACGTGCCCGTCACGATCACGGGCCTCGGGGCGCACGCGCCCGAGCGGGTGATCACGAACGCCGAACTCTCGGAGCTCGTCGACACGTCCGACGAGTGGATCGTCGAGCGCACCGGCATCCACGAGCGCCGCATCGCGGCGGACGGAGAGGCGCTCTCGGATATCGCGTTTCCCGCGGCGCGAACGGCCCTTAGTCAGGCCGGCGTCGAGGGCGAGGACGTCGATTTGATCGTCGTCGCCACCGTCACGCCGGACATGATGTTCCCCTCGACCTCCGCACTCCTCGCCGACCAGCTCGGGGCCACCGACGCCGCGGCGTATGACCTTTCGGCCGGCTGTACGGGATTCATGTACGCGCTCGTGCAGGCCTACGGGATGGTCGCAGCCGGACTCGTGCGGCGCGCGCTCGTCGTGGGTGGCGACCTGCTCTCCCGCATCCTCGACTGGAGCGACCGCTCCACCGTCGTCCTCTTCGGAGACGGCGCCGGCGCGGTCGTGCTCGAGCGCTCAGAGGAGCCGGGCTTCCTTGCTTTCGAGCTCGGCGCCGACGGAGGTGGCGGCGAGCATCTCTGGCTTCCGGGTAGCGGATCCCGTCTCTTCGAGGACCCCGACCGGTTCGTGAAGATGAACGGCCGCGAGGTGTTCAAGTTCGCGACGAGAGTGCTGTACGACTCTGCCCAGGCCGTTCTCGAGCGCAAGGGGACGCGTGTCGAGGACGTCGACGTCTACGTTCCCCACCAGGCGAATGTTCGTATCATCGATCACGCAACCAAGAAGCTCGGGATCCCGTCGGATCGGGTGGTGATCAACGTCGACCGTTATGGGAACACGTCCTCCGGCTCGATCCCGCTCGCACTCGCGGATGCGCAGGCAGACGGCAGGCTTCGGGCGGGGAGTCTCGTA
>DASSLB010000232.1:0-7369 GCA_035689945.1 Gaiellaceae bacterium
GGCGCCGTTCGGGCCGAGGAAGCCGGTCACAGTTCCGCGCTCAAGTGAAAACGAGAGATCGTCGACCGCGAGCACGTGACCGAACCGCTTCGTCAGATGCTCCGCCAGCACAACCGCACCCTCCCCGACAGGCAACGTCGCTGAGGGGGCCACCATGGCGGGAAGGACGCGAGTCACCATGCCCTTTGGGCACTCCTCTCGTTCTGATCCAGTCTCGCACCGACCGACCAGCCGCGACATCGGGGGAAGCCCCCATATTCGGTCACAAAGATGGTGTCCGGACCCCATCGCGGTGCTCGCGTGGCGCAGCGACGCTGCTCCGGAATCGATCGTTGATCGAAAGGAGCAGAGCGATGCAGGAGCTGGTGATCACGAGCAAGGGGTTCGCGCGGCTGCACAAGCAGCTCGAGTGGCTCAAGAACGAGGAGCGGCGCCGGGTGGCCGACCGGCTGCGTGAAGCGACGACGAGCGAGGCGAATCTGGCTCAGAACACGGAATACCTGGCGGCGCGGGAAGAGAAAGTCCAGCTCGAGCGGCGCATCGGCCAGATCCAGGAGCGGTTGCGCTTGGCCCGGGTCGTCAAGCCGCGTCCCGGCAACGGCCGGGTCGATGTGGGGGAGCGCGTGCGCGTGCGCGAGGTCAGCTCCGGACACTCGCTCACCATCGAGCTCGTTGGTCAGCTGGAGGGCGATCTCGCGGCAGGACGGGTCTCGGTGGCCTCGCCGCTCGGGCGGGCACTCGTCGGCCTGCGAAAGGGAGAGATTGCAGCGGTCGACGCTCCGCGTGGCAGGTTCGGCTTCGAGGTGCTGGCAGTCGAGCTTCCGGCCCGCGCCGCTTGACCTACGGCTGGATCAGGCCGCGCCGGATCGCGTAGCGGGTGAGCTCCACCCGATCGCTCATGCCCAGCTTCTGCAGGATGTTCTGCCGGTGCCGCTCGACAGTCTTGACGCTGATCACGAGCTCCTGGGCGATCTCCTTCGACGTGTGCGCCTCCGCGATCAGCTTCAGCACCTGCAGCTCGCGTGAGGTCAGGACGTCGAACTGCTCCTCCTCTGGCCGACCGCGCTCGACGAAGTCCTTGACGAGCGTTGAGACCGCTGATGGATAGAGGAACGACTGACCGCGCATCGTTCGCCTCACGGCCTCCACGATGTCCTGATCGGCGTTCGACTTGAGCACGTAGCCGGACGCGCCCGCCTTGAGCGACTCGAAGAGGAACTGCTCGCTGTCGTACATCGACAGCATCAGCAGATGGAGGTCCGGCTTTCGCTTGTGGAGTGTCGCTGCTGCCTGGATTCCGGTCGTCTTCGGCATCGACACGTCGAGGATCGCGAGGTGGACCTCTTCGGCAAGCGCTTTCTTCACCGCTTCGGCTCCGTCCTCAGCCTCTGCGACGACCTCCATGTCGGCCTGCGCGTCGATGACCTTCCTCAGCCCGGAGCGGACGATCGGGTGATCGTCGGCGACGAGGATGCGTGTGACGAGGGGGATAGGCATCAGCGTTCTCCGGCCGGCACTTCGAGTCTCACCTCGACGCCTCCCTGAGTGCCGCCCTTGACGGCGAGTGCGCCGCCGATGAGCAGTGCGCGCTCGCGCATTCCTCGGAGGCCGCCATGGCCGTTCAGAGCGAAAGCGTCGGGCATCGGAATCCCGCGTCCGTCGTCGATGACGCGGAGGACGACGCTGCCGGGTCCGGGCTGAAGTGTGATTTCGACCCGCTTCGCGTCGGCATGTCGGGCGATGTTCGTCAGGCTTTCCTGGGCCACTCGGTAAACGGCCAACTCGGCGTCGTCCGAGAGTGGCGGGAGGTCGGTGGCGAAATGCCGTTCGACCTTGACACCGCTCGACTCGGCGAACTTGCGCGAGAGCTCGGTCAATGCGCTGACGAGCCCCAACTGCTCCAGCATCTCGGGGCGCAGCTCTCGCCCGATCCGTCGCACCTCGTCGAGGGCCTGGCGCACGGCGTCCTTTGTTTCTTCGTCGTCGAGCCGAAGCAACACGCCTGTCAGCACTTGACCAACCTCATCGTGGAGGCCGCTCGCGATGCGGCGCCGCTCCGCCTCTTGGGCGCGCAGTGCTCGCTGACCGCTCTCCCGTCGCTCCGTTTCGAGCCGCTCGAGCATCTCGTTGAACGCTCGAGTGAGTGCAGCAACCTCGACCCCACCTGGCTCCGGGAATCGGTGACCAGGTTGGAGGAGGTCGATCTTCCGCATCCGTTCGACCAGACGATCGATCGGCCGGAGGGTATGGCGAAGAAGCAAGAGGTTCGCCGCGAGCATCACCACCAGCCCCACCGCGAGGTCGAGCCCTTCGACGATCGCGATCCGTGGCGTCAGCGCGAGCAGGAGCGTCGCGAGGACGAGCAGCACTGCATTGATGGCGAAGACTCGCCAGAGCAGTGGGAGTCGCGAGAAATGGATGGCTGGCCGGAACGTTTACGGGGGTTCTAGCGCGTACTCGCATTGCTGGCGAGGGCGAGGCGGTGGTCGCTCCGCCTTCTCGTTGCCGGTGGCGCTAGCACCACGGGCACCGGTGTCGTGGCCTCGAGCTCACGCGCGAGCGTGCAGCGGAGCTTGCGGTTGGCCAGTCCTGCCGGGCGTGAGCCGATCACGATCAGGTCCGCGCCTTCTTCGTCTGCCACCTGCGCGAGGGCCTCGGCGCGGCCTCCCACCATGATTCGCTTCTCGGTTCCGTTGCCGATCTCGCGGGCGATCTCGTCCAGGATCTGCTCCGCGCCCGTGTGTGGCTGGCGCGCTGTGACGCTCTCCTGGGTGCCCGGCTCCACGCCGTCGAGCACGTGGACGAGCACCAGCCGTAGCCCCAGGCGCGACACGAGCGCATGGGCGAGCTCGGCGGCACCCCGTCCGTCCGGCGTCTCGGTCACGCCGCAGACGATCGTTCCTCCCGTCATCGTTACTCCTCCGGTCTGAGTCTCCACCGGCCTTCAGCGTGATTTAGAAGCGGGTCGAGCGCGATGGGGCGCGTACCCCATCTACGGATCGGGTGTCGAACCCATAGCCACCGGGCGGCGCAATCGGAACCATGGGGAGCCGAGACGAATCAGACAAGGAGGCATCGATGCGAAGCTTTCTCCGGTTCAGGAACCCGTTCGGATCCTTCTTCGCGAGGTCGAGGCGTGAGGCGCACCTGGAGCGGTATGTGTTGCGCGAGTACCGGCAAGGAAGGCCCCTCGCAGAGATTCTCGAGGATCCCTACATGCGCGCCTGGTCGACCCCGGAGGAGCGTGCAAGCCTGCTCGATCGTCCGAACGTCGTCGCCGCGATCGGTGAGCATGCGGTATCCGATCTGAGAGCGACGATCGCGGCCGGTCAAGCTGCGGTCTAGGCGGCCAGGCGACCGAGCCTGAGAGGGTGTTCGAGTCCCTGATCGACGTCGTCATTGCCTCCGCGTGGGTGTATCCGCTCATCCTCGCGGTCGCTGCACTCGACGCCGTCTTTCCGGTTGTTCCGAGTGAGGCAACCGTGATCGCCGCGGCGGCTCTCGCGGGCGCCGGCGACCTCGTCCTGTCATTCATTCTGATCGCCGCCGCGGGTGGGGCTGTGATCGGTGACAACGTCGCGTACCTTCTGGGACGCGCCGGCCGGGGGCCGGTAGTCGCCCGGCTTCTTCGCTCGGCGAGGTGGCGAGAGCAGATGACCCGCGCAGAAACAATGCTGCGGGAGCGATCGGCGACGATCATCGTGGTCTCGCGGTTCATCCCCGGAGGGAGGACCGTGACGATGCTGTCGGCCGGGCTGGTCGGCCTGGGCTGGCGCCGTTTTGCCGCCTTCGATCTTGCAGCCGGCGTGCTCTGGGCGGCCTACGCCGGCTTGATCGGCGTGGTGGGGGGCAAGGCGTTCGCGGACAAGCCTTTGCACGCGCTGCTCCTCGCATTCGGGCTCGCCGCTGCGCTCACGGTTCTGATCGAGAGTGGCCGTCGCCTGGTACGCACAGCGGCGCGCTCGTAAGAAGCTGGGGCCGCCCACCCATTGGCGCGAGTCTCGCCACTCGGCACGCTGCGCACCGAGATGACGGAAAGGAGACTGTCGATGGACGGACTTGTGGGCCTGCTCCCACCGGGCACGAACGAGCCCTCGGCGCCGCCACGCAAGCTCAACCTCAGCTGCGCCGGGTGTGGCTACGGAGTCTTGCGGTCGACGCCACCCGAGCGCTGCCCGATGTGCCAGGCCGAGAACGCCTGGATTCTCTCTGCAGCGCGGCGTTCGACTCCGGCGTTGACCCGCGCGTAGCGCCTCCGTCCATCACCGGCGGAAGAGGCACTCGGGCCGCGCCTCTTCCGCCGTGTCTCGCGATCTAGAGCGTGATGTTCCCGCCGGCGAACCGTCGTAGCGGTCTGAGCGCCTAAGCGCCCGTCGACTCGGCGATGTGCCGCCGGAGCTCGTCGAGCAGCGCGACCCTGTCCTCCGTCCCCGCGGCCGCGACTCCCGCGAGGAACGACGCGAGCGGCGCGGTTGTACGGTCGCCGCTGCCGTGAGCGGCAACTGCGGCAAGGGCAAGCACCGACTCGATCTCGGCCTCGGTCAGCGGGGGCGTGCCGACACGCTTCGCGAGCGCCTCGATCACCTCGGCCCGGTCGCCTGTCACGAAGCCGAGGTTACAGGCGAGCCGCGATAGAGGATGTGCGCGCGCCGGATCACGTACTGGACGGGCGCCGTCCAGACGTGGACGAGCCGGCTGAACGGCCAGAGCGCGACGAGGGTCACCGACGCGAGCGTGTGCGCCTGGTAGATCCACGGGGCGCCGCTCATCAGCGACGCGTCGGCGCGGAATGCGAAGAGGTCGCGGAACCAGACGGAGACGGTTTCGCGGTAGGCGTACTCGCCGACGCCGAGCTGCCAGCCGATCGTCTCGCCCATGCCGAGCCCGATCACGGCGAGCAGCAGCAGGTCGACGGCGATGTCGATGCTGCTCCCGTTCCGGCGAACACGCGCGATCAGCAATCGCCGCAACGTCAGGATCACGATCCCCGCGAGAGCCAGCACGCCGAAGCCGCCGCCCGCCGCGAGCGAGAAGACGTGGTAGAGGTGGTCGGACACGCCTATCGCGCTCGTGGCCCCGGCCGGCACGAGGATTCCGATCACGTGACCGCCCAGCACGCCGAGCAGGCCGATGTGGAAGAGCGGCGATCCGATCCGCAGCCAGCGTTGCTCGAGGAGCTGGCTGGAGCGGCTCGTCCAGCCGAGGCGGTCGAAGCGCCAGCGCCAGAGATGCCCGGCGACGAACAGCGCTCCCGCGAGATACGGGAAGGCGATCCACGGCACCGCGTTCACGCCCGTACCTCCTCGAGCCCCACGAGCTCGGTGGGCGGTCCCTCGTCGAGCAGGCGCGCGACCTCGTCCTCGTCGGCAGGCGGCAGCTCCTCGGCGACCGCGCCCAGCACCTCGGCCCACGGGCTCCCGGCCCGCTCGAGGTTGCGGCGGATCGCCTCGAGCTCGACGCGGTACTCCGCGAGCAGCGGCATGCCGACCTCGGGATCGGCGGCTGCGAGCTCGAGCACTACGGGCAGGTAGTCGGGGAGCTCCCAGTGGTCGAGCTCCCAGCCCGCCTCCCGGTAGAGCCGCTTGAGCGCGATGAGCGCCCGGCCGCGGTCGCGCCGGTCGCCGAAGCGGTGGTGCGTGAGATAGAGCGCGGTGCCGGCGCGAAGGTCGAAGTCGGCGACGTACCTCTCGCGGAGCCGGCGGGGGTCGGCCTCGGCCCACCAGCGCGCGAAGCCGGCCAAGCGCGGGCTAGCGTCGGCCGCGATCGCGGTGCGGGAGACCATCACGTCGTCGTCCGGGTAGTCGAGGAAGAGAGCGACGGTGCTATCCACAGCCGCCCCCGCAACCTGTCGCGGCGAGCGCCATCGCCTCGTTGCCGCGGCCCGGCGGGATCACGAACCGCTCCTGGTACTTCGCCAATGAGAGCAGCCGGTACATCTCCTCGATGTCGGCGTCACGCTCCCCGTTGCCGTCGACGGTCTGCCGCCGCATGTAGGCACGCATCGCGGCGAGCCGGCGGAGGGCGTGCAGCACGGGCTCGGTGTCGCCAGCTGTGAAGAGCTGGGCCAGGTACTCGACCGGAATGCGCATCTGCTCGATCGCGCCGAAGACGTCGTCGCCGTCGGCGGCCCCCTGCACCGGCGACAGCGGCGGGACGTACCAGACCATCGGCAGCGTCCGGTACTCGGGATGTAGCGGCAGCGCGAGCCGCCAGCGGACGGCCAGCTTCCAGATCGGGGAGCGGCGTGCGAAGTCGAGCCAGCTCTCCGGTATGCCGTCGGCGATCGCCTGCGCGGCGACCTCGGAATCGTCCGGGTCGAGGAAGATCGACATCTGCGCCTCGTAGAGGTCGCGCTCGTCCGGCGTCGAGGCGGCTTCCTCGATTCGGTCGGCGTCGTACAGGAGCAGGCCGAGGTAGCGAATGCGCCCGACGCAGGTCTCGGAGCAGACCGTCGGCTCGCCGCGCTCCATGCGCGGGTAGCAGAGCGTGCATTTCTCGGCCTTGCCGCGCTCCCAGTTGAAGTAGACCTTCTTGAAGGGGCAGCCGCTGACGCACATCCGCCAGCCTCGGCAGGCTTCCTGGTCGACGAGGACGATGCCGTCCTCCTCGCGCTTGTACATCGCGCCCGAGGGACAGGACGCGACGCAGGCCGGGTTGAGGCAGTGCTCGCAGACCCGCGGCAGGTACATCATGAAGACCTGCTCGTAGTCGAGCTTGACCTGCTCCTCGAGCGCGCGAAGGTTCGGGTCGCGCGGCGCGTGCGTCGTCGCTCCCGCGAGGTCGTCCTCCCAGTTCGGCCCCCAGGACGGCGTCATCGGTTTGCCGGTCAGCTTCGAGCGCGACCGCGCGGTCGGCTGCACCTCGGAGCGTGGGGCGGAGGTGAGATTCGCGTAGTCGTACGTCCACGGCTCGTAGTAGTCCTCGATCGCCGGCAGGTCGGGGTTGGCGAAGATCCGGGCGAGTTTCTCGAGGCGGCCGCCCGCCTTGAGCCGCAGCCTTCCGTCCTCGCCGAGTTTCCAGCCGCCTTGCCAGTGCTCCTGGTCTTCCCACTCGCGCGGGTAGCCGACACCCGGCTTGGTCTCGACGTTGTTGAACCAGGCGTATTCGATGCCGGGGCGGCTCGTCCACACGTTCTTGCAGGTGACCGAGCACGTGTGACAGCCGATGCACTTGTCGAGGTTCATCACCATCGCCAGCTGCGCGCGGACCTTCACCACGCCACCTCGTCGAGCTTGCGGATGGAGACGCGCTCGTCGCGCTGTGCGCCGATCGGGCCGTAGTAGTTGAAGCCGTAGGACAGCTGCGCAGACCCGCCGATCATGTGCGTCGGCTTGAGGTGGATTCGGGTCGGGCTGTTGTGGCCCCCCGC
>DASSLB010000233.1:0-12813 GCA_035689945.1 Gaiellaceae bacterium
CGGAGCCGGCCGAGGATCTGCACGAGCTCGTCGGGGAACGGGCCGCAGTTCGCCTCGAAGACGGCCTGCTCTCCTGCCTGGCGCACGATCTCCTCGACCTCGGCTTTCGACTCGTAGTACGTCTCCTCGATCCGCGCCGGGTGAATCCGGCCGTCCTCGAGGAGCTTCGTCACCGTGAGACGCGCGATCTCCCGGCGAAGCCCGTCGAAGGACGAGAGCACCACCGCGTGTGGGGTGTCGTCGACGATGAAGTCGACGCCGGTGAGATGTTCGAGAGCGCGGATGTTCCGGCCCTCCCGGCCGATTATCCGGCCTTTCATGTCGTCGGACGGAAGCTCGACGACGGTCACAGTCGTCTCTGCGGTGTGACTCGCGGCGACCCGCTGCAACGCATCTGCGACGAGGTTCCGCGCGCGGCGCTTCGAGTCCGCGCGAGCTTCGTCCTCGAGCATTCGGACGCGCCGCGCGAGCTCGTGTCGCGCCTGCTCCTCGCCGCGCTCGAGCACGAGCGTCCTTGCTTCCGCCTGGGTCAGGCCGGCAACCCGCTCGAGCTCGGCGACGTGTGCGTTCTTCGTCTCCTTGAGCTCCTCCTGCAGGCTGCGGATGTGCTCCTCGCGGTCGGCGAGCCCCTGGTCACGGCGCGAGAGCTCGTCGAGCTTCTTCTCGATCTCGAGCTCCTTCGCCAGCACGCGCTCCTCGATCTTCAACACTTGCGCGCGCCGGTCGGTGAGCTCGGCGTCGATCTCGCTGCGCAGCCGAACCGCCTGTTCGCGGGCTTCCACTTGCGCCTCCCTGCGTACCGCGTCGCCCTCGCGCTGAGCGTCTTCGAGCAGCTGCTCGCGGATCCGCCGCGCCTTCGAGACTCCGGTCGTGCCGAAAACAGACACGGCGAGCAGGGCAAGCGCAGCGCCTCCGGCAATCCCGATGGCAATTCCGATCCCGATCAGCACTGCCGGCTCCTCCGTCGAGGACTGAGCCGCCCGGTCGGCGGCACGTCCCATCCGGCGCCGAGCCCGTTCCGGCAGCTATCCGAGAAGCCTCATCCAGCGGGGAGATGCCCGCCGAAGGTCACCGCGCTACCTCGCGCGTAACCTCCATGTCGTCGGGTCTGAGTAGTCGATCATCGGATGTGGTTTCGGAAAAGCGGCTTTTGCAGGCAAAACGTCGAATGAAATGCAGACGGATCTTACCTCGCTTCAGGCCTCTTGTGCAAACGCAGACGCGACATCCTCCAGGGTGTCGCGCGAGAACCCCCGAGCGGACAGGCGTCGGATCAATGCGGGCGTGACACTTTGGCCCGCGAGCAGTCGGCGGGCGCGCTCGAGCTCCGGCTCGAGGGCGGCCACCACCTCGGCCGCTGCAGAAGCCGGAATCAGGCGTCGCTGGAGGTCTGCCCGGATCGCGGCATCGCCGTACCCGCGCAGAGCGAGGAGCTCCGCGCGTGCCTCCGCCACGCGGGTGTCGTCGACAAGCCCCGCCCGACCGAGAGCTGCAATCGCGTCCTTGCGGGCCGCAGCGGCATGCCCTGCCCGAGCGAGGAGCCGCTCGAGATCCTCCTGTGAGCGGTCGCTCGCAGCTAGCGACCGCTTCGCCGCCGACAGCGCTCTGGCCCGGCGCAGCTCGCGCGCGAGTTCCCGCGCCTTGGATCGATCCAGCTTCCGCCCAACGGCGAGTGTCGTCCTGACGACGGCATCCGCCGGCAGCACGCGCCACGGCTTGCCGTCGAGCTCGACGGCTACGCGGCCGTCCTTTCGCTCGCGAAGCCCCGTGACGGTTGGGGTCACGCCTCGGCTTCGGCCGCCGCGAGCGCCTCCGCCGCCACCTCAGCCTTGCCGTTCGATGCTGGGGACTCCTCTGCGCCGGCTGTCGGCAACAGCCGCGCGGAGACGATCTGGTCCGGGCCGAGCTCCACCTGGATCTGCTGGAGCACCTGTTGCGTCACGTCGGGGTGCTCGCGGAGGAAGGCAGTCGCGTTCTGGCGACCCTGGCCGAGCCGCTCGTCACCGAAGCTGAAGTACGAGCCAGACTTCGTGACGACCTTCCGCTCGAGCCCCGCGTCGAGCACCGTGCCTTCCCACGAGATGCCGGAGCCGTAGATGATGTCGAACTCGGCCTGCTTGAACGGCGGCGCGACCTTGTTCTTCACGACCTTGACGCGGACGCGGTTCCCGAACGCCTCCACGCCCTCCTTCAGCGTTTCGATCCGCCGGATGTCGAGCCGCACGGACGAATAGAACTTCAGCGCACGGCCGCCCGGCGTCGTCTCGGGGTTCCCGAACATGACGCCGATCTTCTCGCGGAGCTGGTTCGTGAAGATGCAGATCGTGTCGGTGCGGTTGAGCGTGCCGGCCAGCTTGCGCAACGCCTGACTCATGAGGCGCGCCTGGAGACCGACGTGGCTGTCCCCCATCTCGCCCTCGATCTCGGCCTTCGGCGTCAGCGCCGCGACCGAGTCGACCGCGACGATGTCGAGGGCGCCGGAGCGGATGAGGAGCTCCGCGATCTCGAGCGCCTGCTCGCCCGTGTCGGGCTGCGAGACGAGGAGGTTGTCGATGTCGACGCCGATTCGCTTCGCGTACGCCGGGTCCATCGCGTGCTCGGCGTCGATGAAGGCGCAGATGCCGCCCCGCCGCTGCGCTTCGGCGATCACGTGGTAGACGAGAGTCGTCTTACCCGAGGACTCCGGGCCGAAGATCTCGACGATGCGGCCGCGCGGCAAGCCGCCGATCCCGAGCGCGAGATCGAGTGCCAGCGAGCCTGTGGAGACGGCGCCGACGGTGACCGCCGCCCGGTCGCTCATCTTCATGACCGAGCCCTTGCCGAACTGTCGCTCGATCTGGCCGAGCGCCACGTCGAGTGCTTCGTGCTTGTCCACCTCTCAGCCTCCTAAAGCGACAGATTCCAAGACTTCGTACCGCGCCCCGTCGGGGTGCAGCCGAGATAGGTAAGCAGCCGCATCGGACGGAACGAATGTTCGGCGCGGCGGCGATTCGGGGCGCAGCCCCGGGCGTTGCCGCCAGCGCGCGACCGTGAGGTGCGGCAGCCACTGCCGCCCCTCGCGGCGATAGACGCCGAGCCCCTCGAGCCGTTCCTGGAGGCCCCCGGCCAAGACCGCCGCACGGTCTCCCTCGTCCTCGAGCACGAGCATCCCGACGCTCCGCGACTCGCGGTAGCGAACCGGGGTGAGACAAATCTCGCCGGCTCCGGCCGCCGCCTCGCGAAGTGCCTCGACGATCGGGTAGAGCTCATCCGCCGGCCGGTGTCCGAGGAACGCGAGCGTGACGTGCAGGTGCTCGCGCGGAACGAGCCGGACGTTCGGCAGCTGCCCGCGTTGCCACCGCTCGATCTCGCCGAGGACGTCGTCGGGTATTCGCAACGCGAGAAAGAGCCGGAGCCGTTCACCGCCGCCCACGCTAGCCGCGGGAGTCATGCGTCTTCGTCACGGCTTTCCAGCAGAAGCGCACGCAGGAGATGGAGCGCCGTGACCGCCGCGCGAACGCGTATCTGCTCGCGCTCGCCGGGCAGGTCGAGCATGCGCGCCAGCGAGCCGTCCGGTCCCGCTGCATGGAGATGAACCCGCCCCACAGGCTTCGCGGGCGTTCCGCCGTCCGGGCCCGCGATGCCCGTCACCGCGACGGCCACGTCCACGCCGAGGCGGCCCCGCGCCCCGTCGGCCATGGCGGCCGCGACCTCGGCCGACACCGCACCGTGCTCCGCAAGCAGCTCGTCCGGAACGCCGAGCTCGCCCCGCTTCACGTCGTCGGCATACGCGACGACGCCGCCGACGAACGACTTGCTCGAGCCGGGAACGCCGGTGAGCCGCGCCGCGACCATCCCTCCGGTGCACGACTCGGCCGTCCCGAGGCGCAGGCCGCGCGCGCCCGCGAGCGTGAGCACGAGCTCCTCAACGCGCCGCTCGTCCCGGGCGAACAGCCACTCCCCGAGCCGCTCGGCGAGCGCTGCTTCGAGAGCCTCGGCACGCTCCTCCGCGCCGGGCTCGACCAGGAGATCGACGTGGATCTCGAACTCACGGGCGCAGATCGTCACCTCGACGCCCGCGCCGTCGCCGCCGGCCTCCTCGAGAGCCCGGGCCACCGCGGACTCGCTCACGCCGAAGAGCCGCAGCACACGCCGCCCTGGAGGTCTCGTCCGCGCGAGCAGCTCCCGCATCGGCTCGCTTGCGAGTGCGTTCGGCCACAACCGCCGCAGCTCACTCGGTGGACCCGGGAGGACCACGACCACACAGCCGGTAGGCGCGCGGAAGACCAGGCCCGGAGCCGTGCCGGCGAGCCCGATCGCGAGAGCGGTTGCCGGTCGCGTCGCCTGCTTGGTCACGCCGGGAGCAAAGTCCGCATACGGCCTCCGGAGACGCTCCGCGACCGCACGCGAGATCGCCTCGATCTCCTGCTCGAGCGCCTCGTCGACGACGAGCTCGATTCCAGCCGCGCGGGCGAGCAGCTCGACGGTGCGGTCGTCATGCGTCGGACCGAGGCCACCCGAGACGAGGCACGCGTCTGCCTCGAGCCCCTCGCGAAACGCCGCCTCCAAATCGGCAGGCGCGTCACCCACGATCGTGATGCGAGCGGGCTCGAGCCCGTGAGTCAGCGCCTCGGCGGCGAGGAACGGGCCGTTCCGGTCGGTGCGCTCCCCGCGGACGAGCTCGCTGCCGGTGACGACGACGACAGCCCGCGGCTGCGGGGTCACCCGTGAAGGCGCGTCGTCCGCTGCGGAGTGACGAGGACGCGGAGGTTGTGCACGTTCGGCAGCGCGACGGCGCGGCCGTTGAGCGTGATGCGTAGGCCGGCGGGCCTGCGCACGAGGAGGTAGAAGCGGTTCCCTGCGAGCCTGTCCGTCTCCCCCGCTCCGACCGTCCCTTGCAGGTCGACCTTCCCGGACGCCTTGGTGCGGCGCACCTCGACGTACGTCCCGCGACCGACGCCGCGCAGGACGAGCTGGCGGGGCAGAACCACATGCGTCTTCTTCTGCTGCGTGTCGAGCCCGGGCGTGTGGTTCGTCGAGCCGCCGTAGCGCCACGCCGCGAAGACGAGCGCAGTCACGACAGCGATGCCGGCGAGCACGAGGAGCACCGCACGCCGCTCGATCGGGCGGTGACGCGTCCGGACGCGGCGCGGGCTGTCGCGCCGCGCGGGTACCTCGTCACGCCAGCTCGTGAGGAAGCGTGAGGCGTACTCGTCGACGTAGACGTCGCCGTCGAGCCCGAGGTACTCGGCGTACGTCCTCAGGAACCCGCGCGTGTAGGCGTCCCCGGGGATCGCGTCGAAATCCTCTTCCTCGAGCGCCCGGATGTACTTCGCGCGGATCTTGGTGGCGAGCTCGATCTCCGGATAGCCGAGACCCTGGCGCTCGCGCGCTTCCCGCAGGCTGTAGCCGATCTCGAACACTGGCGCAGTCTACGACTCAGTGTTCCAAGCGCAACAGCAGCTCGTACAGGCCCACTGCGATCGAGCCTGAGAGCGTGAGGCAGATCCCCGCCACCGCGAGGATGTGGGCAAGCCGGATCCACGCCGAGCCTCCCGTCCTCTCGAGCGTCCGCACGATCGCGCCACGCGCGCCGCGGGCGAAAAGCAGCGAAGCCGTCGACGCGAGGGCGGCGACCGGAATCGCCCAGACGGCGTCGAGCAGGGCCAGGCCGGAGATCTTCCGGGTCAGCTCGATCCCCACGGGAATCGCCGCAGCCGCGACGACGCCGAAGAGGAAGGCGAGCCACGCGCGGACGTTCAGGCGTCGCGGCTGCATCAGGGTCTGAGTACGGACGGCCAAATCAGTGAGCCATTGTAGGCGGACGGAGGACGGCGAACTGGTCGGTGACCTCCAGCGCGCGGGTGCGGAAACGGTAGATCGCGGCGGGCCGCCCACCGCCACTGCCGTAGCGGCGCTGCTTCCCGGTTTCCTCGAGCAGCTCCCGCCGGAGAAGGACGCGCTGGAGGTTCGTGGCGCTCAGCGGATGCCCGAGTGCAGCGGCGTAGAGGTCGCGCAGCTCGGCGAGCGTGAAGCTCGGCGGCGCCAGCGCAAAGCCGAGATTCGTGTAGGAGAGCTTGGCCCGCAGCCGTTCACGCGCGCTGAGCAGGATCTCCTCGTGGTCGTAGGCGAGCTCCGGCAGCTCGTCGAGCGGGTGCCAGCGCGTGTCCGCCGGCACCGCCGGGTCGAGCCCGCTCGGGACGAGCCCGAGATAGCCCGTCGCAAGCTCGCGTCGAGCGGGATTGCGGTGCGGATCGCTGCGGGTCTCCAGCTGCTCGAGGTGCGACAGCTCCCGCACGTCCACCTTCTCCGCCAGGTGCCGCCGCATCGACTGTTCGAGCGTCTCGTCCGACGCCAGCCCCCCACCCGGCAACGCCCAGCAGCCGGCGAACGGCTCACGCGCCCGTTGCCATAGGAGCGCCTGCAGCGGTCCCTCCCGCACCTGGAGAACGGCGGCGAGGACTGCATGCGCTGCGAAGCTACTGCTTGGCGTAGGGCTTTCCGTCAGCCGCCGGAGCCACGGTCCTGCCGATGACGCCGGCGATGGCGATCAGCGTCAGCACGTATGGGAGGGCCCGGAACAGGGTGCCCGCCTCCGCGCTGTAGACCTGCAAGCGCAGCGAGAGCGCGTCCGAGAACCCGAAGAGGAGCGCGGCGCCGAACGCACCCGCGGGCCGCCAGTTACCGAAGATCATCGCGGCGAGGGCGATGAACCCGCGGCCATTCGTCATGTTGAAGAGGAACGACCCGTTCCCCTCCGGTCCTTCCGAGAGGTAGATGCCGCCGAGCGCGACGAGGATCCCAGAGAGGACAACGCATCCGTACCGGATCGCGTAGACGTTGATGCCGACGGTGTCCGCAGCCCGCGGGTGCTCGCCGCAGGCGCGGATCCGCAACCCGATCGGCGTCTTGAAGATCACGACATACGAGACGATTACGAGCGCGAAGCTCGCCCAGGTCAGGATGTTGAGGTTGCCGATCGACGCTCCGAGGAAATGGCCGAGCCCCGGAATGTGAACGTTCGGAAGCAGCGAGACGCCGTTCGGAACCGGGGAGTTGTTGTAGAGCTGGACGAAGAAGTACCCGGTTATCCCGACGGCAAGGAAGTTCACCGCCGTCCCGCCGACGATCTGGTCGGATCGCAGGTGGATCGCGAAGAACGCGTACACGAGAGCGAGCAAGCCCCCGACACCCCCTGCGACGAGGAGGCCGACGACCCAGGTGCCGCCCTTGTCCGCGCCGTAGACGCCCCAAAAGGCGCCCATCAGCATCATTCCCTCGAGGCCGATGTTCACGACGCCGCTCCGTTCCGAGAAGATGCCGGCTATCGCACCGAAGAGGAGCGGCGTCGTGAGGCCCAGCGTCTGCGCGATCAGCGTCGCGTCGAACACTGCATGGAGGTTCCCGACACCCGAGCGCGTCGCGGCGATTCCGAGTCCGATTCCGATCGCACCCGCGGCGACGGCGCCCCAACCGAGCCGGCGGCGACCCCGGGTGACAGTCCAAACACCGAGGACGGCCGCGACGATGCCCACGAGGATCGGCCACGTAACCGTGCGAGCCTCGATCGGCGGGATCGCCAGGAACGCAGCGAACGCTCCAAGAAAGATCCCGAGGAAGCCGCTCGTCGCGGGGTCGCGCAGGCGCGCGCTGACCGGGTTGTCGAGCCGTGCCGCCCAGGTGCTCATGCGGGAGCCTCTGCGGCCTTCGTCGACTTCGCAGGCGGCTTCCGGCGCAGCTTCTTGCGCGAGTTCCAGACGTAGAGGATCAGGATGTCTGCGCCGACGAACAGGACGACCAGTCCCTGGATGATGTAGGTGAGGTTGCCCGCCAGCTCCGGTTGGATCACGCTTCCGGAGCCGAGCCCGTGGCTCGTGCCGTACAGAAGCCCACCAAAGAGCAGCGCGCCGAGGAGCGTGCCGATCGCGGTGTTGCGGCCGAGCAGTGCGACGGCGATGCCCAGGAACCCGACCTGGCTGAACGGGACGTCGAGTTGGCCGAACTGGTAGTTCGTGGTTCCTCCGAGCATGTCGAGAGCCCCTGCAAGACCGGCAAAGGCGCCGGAGATCGCCATCGCGAGGATGAAGTTCTTCTTCACGTTGATGCCGCCGTACGCCGCCGCATCGGGATTGAAGCCGACCGCCCGCACCTCGTAACCGAGCGTCGTCCGGTTGAGGAGCGCCCAGAAGACGACGAGTGCGGCGAGCGCGATGAACAGGCCGATGTGGAGCCCCTGGAAGCCCTGCACACCCCAAAAGTCCGGTAGTCGCGCGCTCGGCGAGACCTGGGCCGAGACCGGTGATTGCGGGTTCAGCGTGTTCTGAAGGGGACCGCCGGCGCCAAAGAGCCACGAGGCGAACCAGACGGCGATCCAGTTAAGCATGATCGTCGAGATCACCTCGTGCGCGCCGACAGTCGCCTTCAGCACACCGGCGATCCCCGCCCAGGCGGCTGCACCGAGCGTGCCCGCCGAGATCGCCAGCAGAACGTGCGCCAGCGGGTTCAGCCCCGCGAAGTCGACACCGACCCAGTTGGCGATGATGAGGCCGACGAAGTACTGGCCCTGGCCGCCGATGTTGAACATGCCGCAGCGGAAGGCGAACGCGACTGCGAGTCCGGTGAGGATCAGGGTCGTCGTCTCGAGAAGCGTCTGCGACAGGTTGTAGGCCGCGATGCTGGTGACCAGGTTCGTCGTCGGATGAAACACCCAGTTGAGACCCGTGCCCTCCCAGATCTCCTTGAAGGCGAGGGCTGCGGTGTGAAAGCTGCGCTGAGTGGCCGCGAGGACGATGAAGCTCATCGCGAACGCGAAGAGCACGGTCACGATCGGCACGACGATCCCGCCGGCACGCTGCTGCAGCGCGAGCCGGGCGGCGAGCGTGCCGGTCTCGGCGGCCTCTTCCGGAGCCGGGGAAGGTCCAGGATCGCTCATGCGGCCGCGGCCTCCCGGCCGCCGAGCATCTCGAGGCCGATCTGCTCCTCGGACACGTCGGGCGTGTGCTCGCCGGCGATCTTGCCCTCGTAGATCACGAGGATGCGGTCGGAAAGCGACATGATCTCCTCGAGCTCGAGCGAGATGAGCAGGATCGCACGTCCCTCGTCGCGCTCGGCGACGAGCCGGCGATGGAGGTACTCGATCGCGCCGACGTCCAGCCCGCGCGTGGGCTGCGCGGCGATGAGCACCTTGGGGTCGCGGGCGATCTCGCGCGCCGCGACGACTTTCTGCTGATTGCCGCCGGACAGCCCGCCCGCACGTGTGTACGGACCGCCGCCGCGGACGTCGAACTCACGGATCAGACTTCGCGCGCTCTGCACCATGCGAGCCGGGAACAGCCATCCCCTTTTCCCGATGGGCGGCTTCGCATAGTCGTGGAGCACGATGTTCTCGGCAATCGTGAACTCGAGGATGAGCCCGCGCCGCTGCCGATCCTCCGGGATGTGCCCGATTCCGGCGTCGAGCGCGGCCCGGGCGCTCGCGTGCGAGAGCGCGTGGCCGGCGATCGTCACCGTTCCGCTTTCGATCTTCTGCAGCCCGCAGATCGCGTCGATCAGCTCCGTCTGCCCGTTCCCGTCGACGCCGGCGATGCCGACGATCTCACCGGCCCGCACCTCGAAGGACATGCCGCGCACCTTCTCGATGCCGCGGTCGTCGGTGACGTGTAGATCCTGCACCGAGAGCAGGGTGTCGCCGGCCTCTCCCGGTTGCTTGTCGACACGCAGCAGGACC
Source organism: Gaiellaceae bacterium (assembly GCA_035689945.1). Classification (GTDB taxonomy): domain Bacteria; phylum Actinomycetota; class Thermoleophilia; order Gaiellales; family Gaiellaceae; genus Palsa-739. The sequence continues at coordinate 9,707 of DASSLB010000233.1, forward strand.
TCTCGGCCGACCATCGCGCGGGCGAGCGACGCCTCGGTCGCTCCCTCGGCCGGCACCGTGTCGATCGTCTTGCCGCGGCGGAGCACGGTGATGCGGTCGGCGATCTCGAGCACCTCGTTCAGCTTGTGGCTGATGAAGATGATCGACTTCCCGTCCGCCTGCAGGCTGCGGACGATCTGGAACAGCTCGCCCGCCTCCTGCGGAGTCAGAACCGCGGTCGGCTCGTCGAGGATGAGCAGGTCGGCGCCCCGGTAGAGCGCCTTGAGGATCTCGACGCGCTGCTCCTGGCCGACGGTGATCTCGCTGATCAGAGCTGCCGGGTCGACGGCGAGGCCGAACCGCTCCGACAGCTCGCGTACGCGTTGCTCCGCGCCATTCTCGTCGAGCAGGAGGCCGGTGTGCGGCTCGATCCCGAGGACGATGTTCTCGGCGACCGTCATCACCGGGATGAGCATGAAGTGCTGATGCACCATCCCGATCCCGGCCTGAATCGCGTCGCGCGCCGAGGAAAACGAGACAGGCTTCCCGTTCAACCTGATCTCTCCCCCGTCGGGCCGATAGAGCCCGTAGAGGATGTTCATCAGCGTCGACTTGCCCGCGCCGTTCTCGCCGAGAAGCGCGTGCACCTCTCCGCGGCGCACCTCGAACGAGACCTCGTCGTTCGCGACGACGCCCGGGAACTCCTTGCGGATGTCTCGCATCTCGAGGACGAGATCGTCGCTCACGTCGTTCCTGCGGCTCCGGTTCTGTCGATGAAAGAAGAGGGCGGGCTCGCACCCGCCCTCTCGTACCGTTGTCGTTGGGCTACGGGAGATCCTGCGGGAGCTTGAGCTTTCCCTTGATGATCTTCGTCTTGTAGGTGTTCATCAGCGTGATCCACGACTTCGGGACCGTCGGGCTGATCTTGCCGACGCCGATGCCGCCGTTTTTCAGATTGAACTTGAGGTTCTTGCCGCCCTTGAATTTGCCCTTCGAGGCGGCGACGACGGTGTCGTAGACGCCGACGTCGGTTTTCTTGATCGCGCTCGTCAGGATCCGCTTCGCGACGCCGTACTCGTCCGCGTCGACGCCGATGCCCCACTTCTTCAGCTTCGAGGCTTCCTTCAGGGCGCCGTCGCCGCAGAGGCCGGCAACCTGGAAGATCACCTGAGCGCCCTGCCCGATCTCGTTCTGCGCGAGGTTCGAGCATGCCGCCTGGTCCGTGAAGCTGTTCGAGAACTGGATGAGCGTCTTCGTGCCCTTCACGGCTTTCGCCGCGCAGAACTTGTAGCCGGCGATCCACGAGGTGACGGCGGAGATCTTGATGCCGCCTACCGCACCGATGACCTTCTTGCCCATCTTCTGAGCCTCTTTGGCCGCAAGCACACCGACGAGACAGCCGCCCTCCGGCGTCGCGTAGGTGATGCCTTCGGTGTTCTTGGTGCCGCCGATGTTGGCGGAGGTGTCATCCGTGATCGCGAACTTGATGTTCGGATACTGCGCCGCGTACTGCTTCACCGTGTCCTCGAGCAGGAATCCGGCCGCAACGATGATCTGCGCGCCGTCGTGCACAGCCTGGTTGTAATTCGGCTGATAGTCGCTCGACGCATGCGAGATGTACGAGAGCGCCGTCCCGTTGATCGCCTTCGCCGCCCGCTTCAAACCCTTGAGCTGATTCTTGTTGAATCCGTTGTCGTTGAAGGTGGCGACGTCGCTCACGATCGCCGCCTTGTAGCCAGCCTTCTGCGCGGACGGCGCCTTGCCGCTGCCTAGCGCGGTGCCGACGGCGATTGCCGCGGCGAGCGCGGCAACCCCTGCCGCAATTACCCAGCGTCTAACCCTCACGTGCCCTCCCTAAGTCGTCGTAAAGCAGATCGCGTGCGATCCTAGCCCCCTTTTCGACGAACCGGAAGCGAATGCGGTTAGGAAGCTGTTAGTCCGCCGCGGCGTACGTGTGGTACTGGCTCTCGTCGACCAGAACGCGCCGAGGCTTCGAGCCCTCGTAGCCGGAGACGATCCCGCGCCGCTCGAGCATGTCGATCAGCCTGCCGGCCCGCGTGTAGCCCACGCGGAGGCGCCGCTGGAGGAGCGAGACGGACGCCGTCTGGGTCTGGACGACGATCTCGATCGCCTTGTCGAGCAGCGGGTCGTCGTCCGGATCGAACTCGCCGTCATCGCCGTCGTCGGACGGCTCCGCGAAGACCTCCGGCAGCTCGAGGTAGCTCTCGTCGAGTTCCTGCTCGCGCTGCCGCGTCTGCTCCACGACGAGCGCGATCTCCTCCTCCGAGACGTAGGCGCCCTGGACGCGCTGAAGACGCGACGTGCCGAGCGGCTTGAAGAGCATGTCGCCCTGGCCGAGCAGCGACTCGGCGCCGCCCGAGTCGAGGATCACGCGCGAGTCGGTCTGGGAGGAGACGGCGAAGGCGATGCGCGAGGGGACGTTCGCCTTGATCATCCCGGTGATCACGTCGACGGACGGCCGCTGCGTCGCGAGGACGAGGTGGATCCCGACGGCTCGCGACTTCTGGGCGAGGCGGATCACGGCGTCCTCGACGGCCTGCGGCGCGACCATCATCAGGTCGGCGAGCTCGTCGATCACGACGAGGACGAACGGCAGAGTCGGCTCACCGCGCTGGCGGAACGCGCGGTTGGCCTCGCTGATGTTGCGGGCGCGCACCGAGGAGAGGCGCTCGTAGCGGCGCTCCATCTCGGCGAGACAGTTGGCGAGCACGGCGCTCGCTTCCTTCGGGCTCGAGACGACCGGGGTGAGGAGGTGCGGCACCGACTCGAAGTGGCTGAGCTCGATCCGCTTCGGGTCGATCAGGATCAGGCGCACGTCGTCCGGGGTCGCGCGCAGAAGAACTGACGTGAGGAGCGTGTTGAGGCAGCCCGACTTACGGGAACCGGTCGTGCCGGCGAGGAGGAGGTGCGGCATCCGCGCGAGATCCGTCCACACGGCCGCACCGGAGATGTCCTTGCCGAGCCAGACCGAGACCGGGCTGGCGGTCGCGGGAAGCGGCTCGTAGATGTCGCCGAGCGTGACGAGGTTCGGGGAGAGGTTCGGCAGCTCGACGCCGACGGCCTGCTTGCCCGGGATCGGCGCCAGGATCCGGATCTCGGTCGTCGCG
>DASSLB010000234.1:0-6560 GCA_035689945.1 Gaiellaceae bacterium
GCTGCGGTAGATCGCCCGCTTCTCGTCCCGAACCTCCCCCTCGTGGGCGTGCGCGAAGATCCGCGCCGCCGGCTCGCGCAGCAGATCCCCGACGGCGTCCTGGACGTCGACCCGCGTGAAGAGCCGTTCCGCGCGAGCCTCGACGAAGCCGCGCACGAGCGGGCGGTACTCGTAGAGCGTCGGCCGACCGTACGAGCCGTGCTCCTCGAACGCGAACGGGAGATCCGCCCCGTCCTCGAGCTCGCGCGTGAAGACCGCGAACGCACCGAGGCAGAAGCGGCGAAGCGTGTCGTAGAGGTGCGGCGCGCGCATCCGGCACTCCTACGACGGCGGGGCATCGCCTCCTACTTCTGGCACTCCGGGCACCAGTACGCGGTGCGCGCGTTCTCGCCCTGGGGAGACGAGCGGACGGTGCCGCCGCAGCGTGGACACGACCGGCCTACTCGCCGGTAGACCCGACGCGGCGGTCGCCTCTCGTGGAACGCCGTCCGCATCAGCCGGTGCGCCGCCTCAAGCACCGTCCGCAGCTCGTCGTCCGCGATCTCGTCGAGCGGTCGCCAGGGCGAGACGCGCGCCTCCCAGAGCGCCTCGGCCCGCCACAGGTTGCCGATCCCGGCCACGAGACGCTGGTCGAGGAGGGCGTCGCCGATCTCGCGCTCCTGCGGTACTGCCCGCAGCCGGGCCACCATCGTCTCGAAGTCCGGCGGCTCGCCGAGGATGTCCGGCCCGAGCCGAGGCGCTCCGCGCACGCCGACGAGCTCGAGCTCGGCGCCGTTCCAGAGAACGCCCTCGTGCTCGTCGCCCCGCAGCACGAGCCACGGTTTCCCCACGCGTACCGCTCCTCGCCGCTCGAGACGCCAGCGGCCCTTCATCCGCAGATGGCTGCGCAGCACGAGTCCGCCCTCGAAACGGAGGAGGAGGTTCTTCCCCACCGCGTCCACCCCGTCGAGCCGACGGCCGTCGAGCCGCTCGGCCAGCCCTTTCACCGCGGCGCGTGGGTGCGGCGTCTCGACCTCGACGCGCTGGCCGACGAGCACCTGCAGCCGCCGGGCCGCGCGATGGAGCGAATCCCCTTCCGGCACGCCCCGAAGCCTACGATTGAGCCGTGCCCAAACCGTTCATCGGGGTTCGCTGGTGGCTCGGCATCGCCTTCGCCGTCGTTGCAGCGACATCGACGGCGATCGTCGTCGCGCAGTTCTCCGACCGGTCCGAGGCCGCCTTCCGACGTCACGGCGAACAGCAGACGCTCGCCGACGTCCAGCGCGCGGCGCAGGAGGACGTCACACCGGCGACCCGCGAAAGCGTGGCGAGCAAGCTGCAGGGAAACGTCCACCTCCGGCTCATCGGCGTGCCGGGAGCGGAGACAACGACCGCGCGGCCGGGCCTCCAGCGCGAAGCCGTGCAGGCCGCGCGGGTCGGGGATCAGTTCGTGAAGGGAACTTCCGACGGCGGCGTCTTCGTGGCGGCGATCCCGTACCACGGCGGGGTGCTCGTGGCCATCAGCCGCCAACCGGCGACAGCCGAGGCGATCCACACGGTCAACGGCGAGGCGCTCCGGGCCGGCGTGATCGCCGGCGTGATCGGCGTGATCGTCGGCCTCCTGTTCGCGCAGCTCATCGCGCTGCGCCTGCGCCGCCTGAGCGCGGCGACCGAGGCGATCGCGCACGGCGACTTCGAGACGCCGCTGCGCTACCGCTTCCGCGACGAGTTCGGTCTGCTCGCCCACAGCTTCGAGCGGATGCGCCGCCAGCTGCGACGCTCGTTCCGCCGCATCGAGGCCGAGCGCGACCGTCTCCGGCTCCTCCTCGAGCGGCTGCACGAAGGCGTGCTCACGATCGACCAGGATCTCGTCGTCCACTTCGCGAACACCGAGGCCCGCCGGCTGCTCGGCGGTCGCCTGCGCGAGGGAGACGAGTTACCGGAGCCGTGGCAAGGCTTCGCGCTCCGCGAGTTCGCGCACGGCCTCTTCGACGAGCGCGCCACCGTGACGCAGGTGCACGTCACGCCGGACGAGCAGCACGCGTACGGCGTGACCGGGATCCCTTCCCAGCCCGAAACCGACTGGGCGCTCCTCGTCGTGGACGACCTGACCGAGCAGGAGCGGCGAGAGCTCGCGGAGCGCGAGTTCGTCTCGAACGCTGCGCACGAGCTGCGCACGCCGCTGACCACGATCATCGGCGCGGTCGAAGTCCTCCAGGCCGGAGCAAAGGAGGACCCGGCCGAGCGTGACCGCTTTCTCGGCCACATCGAGCGCGAGTCGGGCCGGCTCGCGCGGCTCGCGCGCGCGATGCTCACGCTGGCGCGCGCCCACTCGGGACAGGAGCCGCCGCGCGTGGAGGCGGTGGAGCTCGCGCCTCTCCTGCGCGAGGTGGCTGCGGGACTCCAGCCGCACGCGGGCGTCGCCGTGCACGTGGAGGTGGCAGACGGCCTCGCGGTCGACGCCAACCGCGACCTGCTCGAGCAGGCGCTCCGCAACCTCGGCGAGAACGCGGCGAAGCACACGGCGCGCGGCTCCGTCGTTCTCCGCGCCTACGGCGACGCGAACACCGTCACGGTCGAGGTTGAGGACTCCGGCCCGGGCATCAGACCCGAGGTGCAGCGCCACGTTTTCGACCGCTTCTACCGCGGCGAGCGCGACGCGCACGGCTTCGGCCTCGGTCTCGCGATCGTGCGGGAGTCCGTGAGGACGCTCGGCGGCCGCATCGAGCTCGACTCGTCGCCCGGCCAGGGCACCGTCTTCCGAATCCTCCTCACGCCCGCCCGCGTTCGGGAGGAGGTGACCGCTGCGTGACGGACACGATCCTGCTGGTGGACGACGACGCGGGCGTGCGCGACGTGGTCGCGTTCACGCTGAGACGCGAGGGCTTCGAGGTGGACGAGGAGCGGGACGGCCCGGCCGCGCTCGAGTCGGGTCGGTCGGGTCGCTACTCGCTCGTCGTGCTCGACGTGATGCTGCCCGGGCTCTCGGGCGTCGAGGTCTGCCGCGCGCTGCGCGCGGAGAGCGACGTCCCGATCCTCATGCTGACCGCGCGGGACGCGGAGGCCGACCGCGTGCTCGGGCTCGAGCTCGGCGCGGACGACTACGTGACGAAGCCGTTCTCGAGCGCAGAGCTCCTCAGCCGCGTGCGCGCGATTCTGCGCCGGCGCGAGCTCGACCGCGCCGGCGGCGGCGGGACCGTGCGAAAGCTCGGCGGCCTCCAGATCGACCTCGGCCGGCACGAGGTGCTCGTCGACGGCGAGCGCGTCCATCTGACGCTGTCCGAGTTCAAGGTTCTCTCCCTCCTCGCTGAGCAGCCCGACGCGGTCGTTTCACGCCGCGAGCTGATGCAGCACCTCTGGGCGAGCGAGCACGTCGGCGACGAGCACGCGTGCGAGGTGCACATCTCGAACCTGCGCCGGAAGATCGAGCGCGACCCCACGCAGCCGGAGCGGCTCCTGACCGTCCGCGGCTCGGGCTACAAGCTCGTTCCCGCGTGAGCCTGCTGGACACGCCGCTCTGCGGGCTGCTCGGCGTCCGCTTCCCGTTCGTGCAGGCGCCGATGGCGAACACCGCCCCGCCGGGGCTCGCGGCCGCCGTCTCCGCCGCGGGGGCTCTCGGCTCGGTCGCAGGCGGATCGCTCTCTACGGACGAGCTGCGCGCGGCGATCCGCGAAGTCAGGGCCGCCACCGACCGCCCGTTCGCGGTCAACCTCTTCGCTCCGCCGTATCTGCGTGACGGCGCGCTCGACGTGGTGCTCGAGGAGCGGCCGGCGGTCTTCAGCTTCACCTTCGGAATCGTCGACCCGCTGCCGTTGCGCGAGGCGGGGATCGTCGCCCTCGGCACGGCGACGACGGCCGAGGAGGCGCAGGCACTGGAGCACACAGGTGTGGATGCGGTCGTCGTGCAGGGAGCGGAAGCCGGTGGGCACCGCGGCTCCTTTCTCGGCGGCTTCCCGCTCGTGCCTCTTGCGGAGCTCGTGCCGGCCTGTGTCGAGGCCGTGTCCGTTCCCGTCGTCGCAGCCGGTGGGCTCATGGACGGCGCGGGCATCGCCGGCGCGCTGCGGCTCGGCGCGCAGGGCGTCTCGCTCGGCACCGCGTTCCTCTTCACGCCCGAGGCTGGCGTCCCGCCCGAGCACCTCGAGGCGTTGCGCTCGCACGAGACAGTCGTCACGGACGCGTACACGGGCCGGCCGATGCGCGCGGCGCACACGGCCGTGCTGGCCGAGCTGATGGCTGGGCCGCCGCCGCTGCCGTTCCCCGATCAGCGCGCCGTCGCCGCAAAGAAGGGGCCGCTTTTCATGGGCGGGACCGGTGGGCCTCGCGGACGGGAGCTGGGCGCCGCGGGGCTGGTGCAGCTGCTCGCCGCCGAAGCCTGCGCGGTCTAGGCGACGGTCGAGAACGCGACCCTCGCGACCCGTCAGGCGACAGGACGTTCGCGCAGCCGAGAGAGCCCACGCTCGGGGGCGTGCTGATCTACCTCACCGGTTGATCAGGAGCTTGTCCGCCCTGGGGCATTCATGAACGCCGGTCGAGCCGAGCGCGTACTCCTCAGGCCTGTGTCAGTCGGCGCCCGTCAGCTGCGCCGCAGGCCCGAGCTGGAGTTCGTCGGGCCGCCGGAGGCGCCGTACGCTCGGTACTCCGAACAGCGCGCCTATCGCCACGAGGTCGATCACCGCTGCGATCCAGAGCGTGCGGCTCATCCCTAGCGCGGCCGCCGCCACTCCCGCAACGGCCAGTCCGAGCGGCTGGCACAGCAGGGATCCGAACCAGTCGTAGGCGCTGACGCGCGAGAGCGACGCCGCGGGGATGTGCTGTTGCAGCGTCGTCTCCCAGAGCGTGTTGAAAAGCATGTTCCCGAAGCCCGTGACGAGCACGGCAACGACGAGCGTCTCCCAGGGCACTTGCAGCGCGAGCAGGATGATCGGGACCGCATTCGGAAGAGTCAGGACGGACGCGGCGAGGAGCGGGCGACGCGGCTTGATCCGAAGCGCCGTCGCACCCCCGACGAGCGCGCCTGCCGCCGAGGCGACGAGGATCGCCGTCCACGCGCCGGCGCCACCGTGGCCCTGCTTGATCCACGTCGCCGCAAGCACGAGCCACACTGAGCTCATCATGTTCCCAAGGGATGAGCTGACGACGATCACCCAGACCCACGTACGCGCGACGAACTCGTGCCAACCGTCGAGCAGGTCGCGCGCGAAGGATTGCGCCGGCAGGCTGACGCGCGGCTGGAGGCGTAGGCGCGCGAGGTAGAACGCGCTGACCGCAAAACTCGCCGCATCAATGGCGAGCGCATAGCCCGGCCCGACGCTGACGATGAGGATGCCTGCGAGGGCGGGGCCAACGAGCTGCATCGAGGCCATCGACATCCCGCGCAACGCGTTCGCCTCCTGCAGCCTCTCCGTGCTGACGGTCATCGGTACGAGGCCCGTCGAGGCCGGGTTGAAGAACGCAGTCGCGGTGCCGGCGCACGCCTGCAGCACGATCAGCTCCCAGATCTGCGCCGTGCCCGAGAGCAGCAATCCGGCAGTCGTCGCTTGGACGGCCATGCGCACGACGTCGGCGGTGACCATGACCTCACGCCGCGGCAGGCGGTCGGCGAAGACGCCGCCGACGAGCAGGAAGATCAGCAGCGGTGCCGTCTTCGCGGCGATCACGAATCCGAGATCGCGCGCGGATCCCGTCACGTCGAGAACGGCCCATGCGAGCGCGAACGGCGTGACCGCATCGCCGAGCAGCGACACCAGTTGTCCGGTGAAGAACAGACGAAACTCGCGCTCTTGGAGCGCGCCGAGCGGAATCCGCCGCACTAGCTCTGCTTCCAGGTTCGCAGCGGCCCAGGCGTGTCGAACGCCTTCTTCACCGACGAGATCGTAGGGGGCTGCTCAAAGGTCATCTGCGAACCCTGGCCCAGATGAGCGAGCTCGCTGACGAACACCAGGGCTGAGGCGGTCCCCGACGTAGCTTCCCCTCGGCAACCCGCGATCTGCCAGCCTCCGACCGTGGCCTCTGAGGAATGGGACTGGACCCGCACGGTCGTCGACCACCTTGACGTACACGCGAGCCGCTACGCCGAAAGCGTCCGCTTCTACGAGGTCGTTCTTGCGCCACTCGGTATCCCCAAGCTCTTCGAGCGAGACCGCGAGGCGTGCTTCACCCACGTGAACGTCGTCGATCGGCAGCCTCCGACCTCGAATCTGCATCTCTGCTTCTACGCTCGGTCGAAGGCGGAGGTCGATGCCTTCCATGCCACCGGCGTGGAAGCGGGCTTCCGCTCGAACGGGGCACCCGGCTACCGCGAGTGCGGGCCCGGCTACTACGCCGCCTACCTGCTCGATCCCGACGGCAACAACATCGAGGCTCTGTACAGGGACGCAGGCAATCCGGGCCACGCGCCTGAGAGGTAGCAGCGAACCCACTTATCTCGGGATCTGCGTAGGCCGGGTCAGTGTCGGCCCTGATGCTGGGGCCGGTTTGGGCTAGAAGGATGGTGCTGCGCCCCCTCGCCAGGAGGTAAGACGGCTGTGTCCGCGATTACTACCGCCCCGCCCGTGTTGTGTCCGCGGTGTGGGATGAGTGTG
>DASSLB010000235.1:0-3978 GCA_035689945.1 Gaiellaceae bacterium
TCGGGAATCTCCGTGTTGAACGCCGCCCACAGCTCGCGGACGAGCGGCAGGTCGGCGGGGGTCGCGGCTCTGATCACGGGGTCAGGAACTGTGCGAGGAGATAGTGCGCCGTCAGATTCTGGAAGGGCTCGAACCGCGCACCCGTCGCGCGGACATCCACGTCACCATAGATCGCCCGCACAGCCTTGCGCAGCGCGAGGTCGCCCGCCGGCCAGGCGTGCGGACGCCCGAGGTGGCGGGCGAGGAACCAATCGGCGGTCCACTCGCCGAGACCCCGGACGGCGACGATGCGCTCCTTCACCTCTTCATCCGGGAGAAGGGCGAGCTCGCCGAGATCGAGGTTCGAGCGTGCGAGACCAACCACGTACTCAGCCTTGCGGCGCGAGAACCCGAGACCGACGAGATCCTCGTCGGACGCCGACGCAACACGCTCTCGGCTCGGGAACGCCCAGACGCGACCGACTGCCTCGCCCAGCCGCTCGACGAACCGGTTACGGATCGCGACAGCCGAGTAGAGCGAGACCTGCTGCGCGGTGATCGACGTGACGAGCGCCTCGAAGGGATCGGGCGAGAGGGACGGGCGGAACCCGGCGAAGCGAACGACGAGCGGAGCGACCTTCTCCTCGCCGGCCGCCCAGGCGGAGAAGGCGACGAGGTCGAAGTCGAAACCGAGCAGCTTGCGCACCACCGGCTCCGTTTCGACGTCGAGCGGATCGACCTCGACGCCGCCCTCTGCCGCGGCGAGTCGCACCTCTCGACCGCCGACGGCGCGGTACAGCGCCCCACCCTCCCACACCGTCGCGCGATCGAGACCGAAGGCGCGGAAGCGGGCGGTCGTCAGCTCGAGCGAGAACGGCTGCGGAACTTCGAGAGTGCTCACAGGGCCGCGAGGACGTCGCGCAGATCGTCGAAGCGCTCGAACTGGAGACCCTCAGAGCTGAGCCAGTCGGCGAGACCGGCACGGGCGAAGACGCGGTCGGCGACGGCGGCGGCACAGCGATCGGAGTACCCGTCGCCGGCGTACGCGAACGGTGGAGGAGGAAGGCTGCGACGCTTGCACAGATCTCCGCAGACCGGGCACCGCTCCGGATCGCGCCACAGGACGCGCCAGCCGTCCTGGCGCGCGTCGATCCGGTTCGCCCGCAGCTCGAGCTCGAGCCCCTCGCGAGCAAGCACAGGCTCGATCAGCTCGTGGAACCCCGATGAGAGCACGAGCGGCCGCTCCGCGGCGGCAAGCTCGGCGAACCCGGGTCGGATGCGCACCTCGCGACAGAGGAACGCCGCGACCTCGGCGACCGGAGCCGTCACGGTGGCGAACTCGAGCTCCATCACGTCCTGGAACGACAGCCGCCCGTCCACGAGTGAGCCCTCCACCCGCGCGAACACCTCCGGGTCGCCGAACTCCTCGAGAGCCATCCAGAGCGAGTCCGTCTCCGTCACGGTCCCGTCCCAGTCGAGCACGAGCCGCATGCGCGCGGTGGGCTACAGGTGCGAGGTCAGCCCGGCGCCCGAGGCGTCGGTGTCCTCGGCCGCGAGGTCGCCGCTTTCGGCGTTCGCGTACCAAGAGCGCCAGTACGTCCCGTCGTCGAGATCGCGGGCGAACGTCGTGAGGCGGAGCGGATTGAACGTGTCGCACATGACGGCGAGCTCGTGCGTCTCGTGCAGCCCGATCGACTTCTCGGCGAGCCCGGGCTGCGGCCCATGGGGCAGTCCGGACGGGTGGAGCGTGATCGAGCCGACCTCGACGCCCTTGCGAGAGCCGAACTGGCCGGAGACGTAATAGATCATCTCCTCCGACTGCAGGTTCGAGTGGTGGTACGGGATCGGCACCGCTAGCGGGTCGAAGTCGAGCTTGCGCGGGCAGAACGAGCAGATCACGAAGTTCGGCCCCTGGAACGTCTGGTGCGACGGCGGCGGCTGGTGGATGCGGCCGGTGATCGGCTCGAAGTCGTGGATCGAGAACGTCCACGGATAGAGGTAGCCGTCCCAGCCGACGACGTCGAACGGGTGGTAGTCGACGACGTAGGTCTGGTAGCCGCCTCGGACGCGCACCTTGACCCGGTACTCCCCCTGCTCTCGCACGGTGTGGAGCTCGGTCGGCGGATGGATGTCGCGGTTGTAGTACGGCGCGCCCTCCATCAGCTGTCCGTACTGGTTCCGGTAGCGGCGCGGGATCTCGATCAGGCCCGGCGTCTCGAAGACGAGGTACCGCTGAGGACCGTCCGGACGGAAGCGATACGTCGTGCCGCGCGGGACGACGACGTAGTCGCCTTCGGAGTAGGGCAGGTCGCCGAAGATCGTCTCGAGCGTCCCCGACCCCTCGTGGACGAAGATCACTTCGTCGCCCTCGCCGTTGCGGAAGAAGTAGTCCATCGACCCGGCGGGGCGGCAGAGGGAGATCTCGACGTCGTTGTTCCACATGAGGACGCGGCGGCCGGTGATCTCGTCGCCCGCGGGCTCCGTGTCGAACGTCTTGAGGTGAAGGTGCGTGTGCTGCTCGGGCACCCACTCCTCGAGCTCCCTCGCCTCGAATCCTCCGAGCTCCATGACGCGGCACGGCGACTGGAGGTGGTAGAGGATCGACTCGTTGCCGGTGAAGCCCTCGAGGCCCATCACCTCTTCAGTGAGGAGCGTCCCGTTGTCCCGAAACTGGACGTGGCGCTTGCGGGGGACGTCTCCGAGGCGCTGGTAGAACGGCATGGCGAAAGCGTAACGCGCCTAGGTCAGCGCCAGCTCGGCGAGCCTGCGGCCGATCGCGGGAGCAAACTTGAAGCCGTGACCCGAGCAGGCGGAGCCGACCACGACGCGGCCGCGACGCTCGAGGATGAAGTGCTGGTCAGCCGTCGACGTGTAGAGGCACGTCTGCGCCTCGACGGGAGTCGGGTCGACGTCGGGAAAGCGCTCGCGCACCCACGACGCGATGCGCTCGACAATCGCGGGATCGGGCTCCCCCTGGCTGTCAGGGTCCGCCTCCGAGCCTCCGTGGTGCCAACCCGCTTTGAGCCCGTGCACCGGATCGTGGAGCGAGTACATCGCATGAGTTCGGGTCTCGGCGCTCAGGTCGACGATGCAGGGGCGCGGCGGCCCTTCGTACGAGAAATAGGCGAGCGTCTCGCGCGTGACCGTCACCGGCAGACCAGGGACGAGCTCGCGGATCCACGGCCCCGCGGTGATCACGACCACGTCGGCGTCGAGCTCGTCCGTCGACTCGATCCGCCGGTTGGTCTCGACTTCCACGCCGGCCGTTTCGAGAAACGCATGCCGGGCTCGGTCCGCGAACACGACACCCGCGTCTGCAGTGTGCAGCGCCGTCCAGCCGTCGGGGAGGGTCGCGCCGAGCGTGCGCACCTCCTCGGAGTCGAGTAGCCGGATCGGTACGCCGGTCTTCTCGAGTGCGCGTGTCGACAGGAGCGCGGGATCGGGCGAGAGCTCCACGAGCCCGTACAGGCCGAGGAGATCGGGATCGAGCTCCCGCCAGCCGTCGTACGCCTCCTGCGCGAAGCGGATCCAGTACGCCTCCGGGTAGGCGAGGCGGAAGATGCGCGTCTGCCCGTGGCTCGAGCCACGCGTGTGGTCGAGCTCGAACTGCTCGTGCACCGTCACGTCCGCACCGCGCGCGCGGAGCGCCCACGCAGTCGCGCAGCCCATCACGCCGGCCCCCACGACGGCCACCCTCATTTAACGATCAGATCTCCGGGATAGAGCGTCGTGTTCTCCGCCGCCGTCGCTACGAGCACCTCCCAGTCGACCCCGGGGGGCACGCCTTCGTCGGGCGTCGTCACGAACGGCCCGAGCGTGAGGGCGAAGTCGCGCTGCTTCTCGCCCCGCAACTGCGGGGCGACCCACTCGACGAGCGGCGTGAAGCCGCCGATCGCGCCCTCGGCGCCGATGATCGCCGCGACGCGCTCCACCCCTTCGGCTTCCGGCACACCTGGATCCTCGCCCGCCAGCTTGATCGCTGCCGGGTTGGCGAACACG
>DASSLB010000236.1:0-4612 GCA_035689945.1 Gaiellaceae bacterium
CTTGACCGCCGAGTAGATGCCTGCCTTCTTCGCCTCGGCCTTGATCGCCGTCGGCGTCATGTCGGGTGACCCGACGATGTACTCGTTCGCGAGGCTGCTGTTGACCGTGTTCCGGCCGTTCACACCCATCACGATGGCGACAGCGCCGAACACGATGAGGACGACCGCGGCGACTAGGCCTCCGATCTCGAAAAGCTTACGCATGTCCCGACTCCTTTCCGTACCGTGGTGCTGCATTTCGTTGCAGTGTCGGGCGGAACGGAGCCGACGCCATCCGGGGGAAGCCGGAACGTGTCCGGCGGTCTTACCTCGTCCTTGTTGCGGGAAATCCCCTACTTCCGAGCAGCGCGTGGTCCAGGAAGCCAACAACTCGGCGTTCGTAGCCGGCGGGATCCGTCTCGTAGCCTCCAGTGTGTCCCGCGCCGGCAACGCGCCACAGCTTCTTCGGCTCACCTGCCGCGCGGAAGTACTTCCTGTTTAGGTCCTCCCCGCCGGTTCCGTGCTCGGCGTAGATGAGGAAGACGGGCCTCGGTTCGATCCTGGCAACGAGGTCGCGCAGGGACGGCGGCGGCGCCGTGTTGCTCAGAATCGAGAGCGCTGCAGTATGCACGGCCTGCGCCGGAAGCGCGGGGATGCTGCGTGCCCCGTACAGGAGCTCCTCGCGAATCGAGCGGATGCCGGCGCCTTCGGAGATCACGGCGCGGACCTGCTGATTGCCGGCTGCGGCTTCGAGCATCATCTCGCCTCCGACGGAGAAGCCGATGCCCCCGACACGTCCGCCGCGGACGTCCGGCTGCCGACGGAGCCAGGCGACTGCGGCATCGATGTCTCTTGTCTCGCCCCAGCCGAAGAGATTCGAGGTGCCCTCGCTGCCGTCGTATCCGCGCGCATCGAGCAGGAGAACGCCGTAGCCGTGCCTGATCAGCATCCGCGCTTGCGGAAGCTTGCCTTTCCGCGTCGGGAAGGAAATCACCGCCGCGCCGTTCCGCGAGCGAACGTAATACCCGGCGAGCTGAAGGCTGTCGCTCGTCCGAAGCGTCACCTGCTTGTAGGGCCGACCGAGCGTGACCGGCCCGACCGGTTCGCGCGGGCGATGCGTGGCCAGGATCGCCGTGGCTACCGGTACGACTACGACGTAGACCACGAGCACCCCGCCGAGTGCGAGGCCAGCTCGTCGGAGGTGACGGAGCCGACCGGGCCTGCGAGAACGCCAGAGCAGCACGCCACCGAGGCCACAGAGCGCCAATCCCGCCGGCCCGAGGAGGAAGCCGGTCCAGTCGTCGCCGCGCGCTCCGACGTTGCCGGCGTCCACGACCGCGAGCGCGAATCCTTCGAGCGCGAGCACTCCGAGAACGAGCGCGAGCGAAGCTCGCAATCCGGCCCGCCCGAACAGGTACAGGCCGATACAGACCGCGAGCACCGCGAGCGTTCCGAGCCCGGAGAGTAGATGGTCGCTCCACTTCGTGCCCCGTTCCGGCAGCAGAAACGCGTCGGCCGTCGTGTGCAGCGCCAGCGCGGTCACCGCGCCGAGATAGACCAGTGCTCCCGGCTCGGACACGCGGCCGGGCGAGGTCACTGGTACCGCAGAGCCTCGGCCGGGAAGATGCGGGAGGCGCGGCGGGCCGGCGCCAGGGTGGTCAGCATCGCGACCACGTAGACGAGGACGAAGATCACGCCGAGCGTCAGCCACGGCACGTTGAGGCCGAGATTCTCCATCGAAGGCTGTCGGGCGTATTCGTCGACGACGTTGAACGCCACCGCGAGCCCGAGTCCGGTGCCCACCAGGATCGCGGTCACCGCGATGAACGAGCTCTCGATCAGGAAGGCGAGCTGCACCATGCGCTTGCGGAAGCCGATTGCGCGCAGCACGCCGATCTGCTGGCGTCGCTCCACGACCGCACGGGCGCTAATCACGCCGAGCGCGGTCACGCCGACGAGCAGGCCGAGCCCCATGAACGCTTCGATCAGCCGGTCGAAGGTGAGGCTCGAGGCGACCGCGTCGTGGAGCAGCTTGGAGACCGCGTCCGCTTGCATCCCGTTGGCGAGGAATGCGGCTTCGAGGTGCTTGGCGGTCGTGACCGGGTCGACGCCCGGCCGCAGCGCCATCAGGTAGGTCGTCGGCCGCACCCGGTCACCGAAAACCGGGGTGAGCGCCGACTGGGCCGTGTAGAGACCGACCATCGCCTGCGGCGCGGTCTGCGCGAGAACCCCGATCACGGTGAGCGTCCGCGCATGCCCGGTTTGCGGGTCTCGCACGTGTACGCGAACCGGATCGAAGGTTCCGTCCTCGAGATAGAACCCGCGGAGGTGGAAGGCCGAAAGGGCGCCGAAGTTGTAGTTGATCTTGTGCGGGACGGCCATGGAGTCGATGACGGCCAGGCCGGGATGCGTTCGCACCGCCCGCCAGACGGCCGCGGCGGACGCGTAGCCGCGCGCGTGCGCCGACATCCCGTATGTCGTGGTGCGCAGGAACGTGCCGTCGACGCCGTGGACGATGAAGTCCTCCGGGTTCGCCTTCTCGCCGAGCTGGCGCGCCTTGACCGGCAGGGAGGACATGCTCGCGACGGCGCGGAAGTCGGATGAGTTGAGGCCCTTCACCTGTCGCAGCGCCTGGTGGATGTTGGCGACCGGTGTCGAGCTGGAGACGTCGGCGCGCACGTCGAAGCCTCCGCCGAAGGCCTTGACGTCGTTGAAGGCGGCGACCATCGAGCCGGTGATGGTCGAGCCGACGACCAACGTGAAGACGACGAGGGTGAACATGGCGAGCGTGACGCCGGTGCGGAAGAGACTGCGCAGCGGGTACGCGACCGCCATGCGCAGCACGGGGGCGAGCGGCCTGATCCGGCCGAGTGTGGCGCTGAGCCCTCCGAGCAGGACGTCCGAGTTGTAGGCGATCACCCAGGTTGCGCCGATCACGATCATCAGGCCCCCGAAGACGAACAAGCCGAAGTTGGTCTTCAGCTGTCCGAGCAGCAGGCGCGGGATGGGGAGCGTGAACCAGCAGACGAGAGCGAGACCTGCGGCAGTTCGTACGGGCCGGTCGGGTACGCCGGCCAGCGACAGAAGCGGTACGGCGCTGAGCACGAGTGCCGACACGCCCAACCCCAGAACGACGGCATCCTTCGCCTGGAGCCCCGTCCAGACGAAGAACAGGCCGAGCAGGACCCCGACGCTGGGCCAGAGCCAGCGGCGCTTCCGCGCCTTCGCCGCGGCGGGGTCGGGAAGGCCGCGGATCGCGGAGACGATGTTCATGCGGCTGACGCGTCGGGCCGAGTAGCCCACTACCGCCAGCGTCAGGAGGACGCCGATGCAGTAGGCGAGCACGATGCTGGCCGTCTTCACCGTGAAGCCGACGCTGATGTCGCTGACCGATTCGAGCCAACCCGAGATCGCGAGGATCATCAGGTAGGCGACGCCGAGCCCTGCAAGGACACCGACCGCAGCCGCGACGAGGTCGTAGGCGAGCCCCTCGAACATGTACATCCAGATCAGGTGCGAGCGCCGCGTGCCGACCGCGCGCGCGATTCCCAGCTCACTGCGCCGCTCGGCGGCGAGCATCACGAAGATGAGGAAGATCAGCAAGATGCCGGCCGCGATCGAGAACGAGCCGAACGTCGAGAACAACGACATGAACGCCGCTCCCTGCTGATCGGCGAGCTTGATGAAGTCCTGGCGCGAGTTGTCCGCTTCGAGACCGAGCGGGTCGAGCGTCGGCGTCAGGGCTGCGATCACAGCATCCGTGCCCGCGAGCCCGTCGCGGTTGCCGACGAGGAAGGCATCGACCATGCCCGGTTTTCCGAACAGCTGTTGCGCGGTCGAGAGGGAGATGAGCAGACCGCTCGCCGGAGCCGCACCACCCGTGTAGCGGCGCACCTCCTTCACGCGAACGGTGGTCGAGGCGTTGCCGGCCAGGACCCGCAGCGTGTCGCCGGCCTTAGCATCGAGCTTGTCAGCCGCCTTCGGGTTCAGCACGACCTCGCCGGGCCGCAGCGCACCGGTCGGCATCCCGACGGGAGTGCTCGCATACAGGGTTACCCGCGGCTCGCTCTGCCGGCTGCGCACGTCGACCACCGCCACCGAATCGACGAGGGTCGGGTATACGAAGGAGACTTGGTCGCCGCCGGCACGCGCGATCTTCTGCGAGTACGACTGCGGGAAGTAGCGCGTACCGGTGCCACCGGTGTTGGTGGCGAACATGCTGCTGATGCCCTTCGCACCGACGACCTCGTCGGCCTGCCCCAGCGCGCCGAGCGCGCTCGAGCGAATCGTCTGGCTCATCGTGTCGCCTGTCGCGAGCGCCGCGCCGATGATCACCGTCCCCAGCATGAGACCCGCCACGATCAGCGCGCTCCGACCACGCCTCCGCTGCGCGCTGCGCAACCCAAGGCGCACGAAGACCCGGTTGCGGACCGCAACTGCGGCGATCGCCGCGAGCGATACCACGAGGAGCGCTCCGAGCACGAACGCCAGTGTCCCGACGGGAATCCCGAAGAGCTTGCTCATCTCCGCGCTCCTAGCTCGCGGTTACCGGGGTGTCCGCGACCACGACGTCGTATCCCTCGCGGCCGGGCGACGAGCGGTAGAACACGAAGTCCGAGAGCTTCTCGATCTG
>DASSLB010000237.1:0-7014 GCA_035689945.1 Gaiellaceae bacterium
CGGTGCGCCAGACCGGCCTCCGGGAGAACACGCATCCGATGACGAGGATCAGGCGGGCGCCGTCGCCTCGGCGCGGACCGCGTCGACCCGCTGTAACCACGGCTCCGCGGCGAGTTGCTCGAACGTCTCTCGTGCGTGCGCCAGCAGCCGCTGTGCCTGCTCGCTCCTACTCTGACCGACGAGCCACTCGGCGTGTTCGAGCTCAGTAGCGGCCTGATGAAAGGCGAAGCCGTGCTCTGAGAACAGGGCCTGGGCCCTCCGGTAGTTCCTCTCGACGTCGCGGTGCTCACCGCGGCGAGCGCTCAGCCGCGCGCGGAAGCGCGTCCGGTGCCCATCCAGAGACGGCGTGATCTGACCCGGCCGGAGATCGTCGACGCTCGCGAGCAGCACGTCGGCCTTCGTGAGCTCGCCGAGATCGAAGGCGGCCTCGAGCGCCTGCCACAGACAGTTCCTGACCATGAGCGACGTCACGCCGAGCTCTTCGCGGTGGCTGAGGCCCCGTTCGGCAGCGGCGAGGGCTTCCTCGGGCCGGTTCTGAGCCCGAAGCAGGCGAGCCTCGGCGCCGGCGAACGCTACCGCGACCTCGGTCTGCTCAGCATTGCGTTGCCACTCCTGATCTGCGAGGAGGGCCGCGGCGGCGTCGACCCGCCCCTGGTCGCAGAGAACGGGCACGGCCGTGACGAGATCAGCGCGCGTGAACGGACTGGCCAGCCGCTCGTCGGCCTCGGCGACTCGCTCCAGCGCCTCCTGCCAGCGGCCAAGCTCGACGAGCGACGTGATCGATCCGATCCGGGCCATCGTCAGCCACTCCCGATTGCCGCGCTGCCGCGTCGTTGCCTCCATTTGCTCCGTCAGCGCAAGTGCATCCAGATGGAGATCCATGGTCTGAAGCAGCACTGCCAGGTTGTTCTCCGCCCGCGTCCAGGTCGCGTGGAACTCGCCTGCTTCCGCGCGGGCCAGCGCCGCCTCCAACAGAATCTGTGCCTCTACCACGCGTTCCTCGGCGATCAGCAACGTGGCCCTGCTGGTCAGCGCCTCGATGAGCGTCTCCTCGAGCCCCAGCGCCTCGGAAAGGGCGAGGGCCCGTTCGAGCGTCGCAGTGCCTGCCCCAAGCTCGCCGCGCAGCATCTGCATGCGGCCCAGGGAGGCGAGAGTGGCGGCCAGCTCCACACTCGGCCCGGCCTCCTCGAGCGTGGGGAGCGCCGATTCAAAGCGGTGCATCGCCTCCTCGAGACGGCCCTCGGCCTGGTCGACGTCAGCGAGCGCGACGCCGGCCCGGGCCGCCCCCTGGGTCTCGCCTTCCTCTTCGTAGAGACCGATCGCGCGCCCGAGCCGCGTCCGGGCCTCGGCCGTCCTGCCGGCCAGATAGGCGAACCGGCCGGCCTGTACGAGGAGCTCCGCCTGCAGGAGCGGCTCGCTCCCGGCGAGGGCGACCGCCTGGTCGAGATAGCGCTCTCCTTCCTCCGGAGCGGCCAGCGCAGCCGCCCGCTCGCCCGCCTGGACGAGCGCGCTGCGCGCGCGGGTTGTGATCTCCGGCGTGTCCGGGTCGTCGGGGACCGCTTGGCAGGCCGCGAGCAGATGCGCGGCGATGACTTCTGGGATCTCCTGCTCCGCGTCTTCCGCACTCTTCTCCAGCCCCGCCACTGCAGCGAGGTGTCGCGCCTTGCGCTCGCGGCGGGAGAGGGTCTCGTAGGCGACCTGGCGCAAGAGCTCTTGCAGGAAGCTGTACTGGCCGCGCTGCGGCATCCGAGGGTCGGCCTCCAGCGCCAGCACCTCCTTCCGCACGAGCGCGGTGAGGAGCGGCTCGAGCTCGGGCTCCGGCCGCCGCGTCAGCGCGGCAAGGGCCTGCTTGGTGAAGCTCTTGCCGAGCACGCAGGCGTCCTGCACCAGCCGTCGTTCCTCCGCCGCGAGGCCGTCAAGGCGGGCGGCGACGAGCGCGTGCAGCGTCTCCGGCACGTCCAGCGTCTCGATCTCGCCTGTCGGCCGGTAGACGGATCCCTCCTGGACGAGCAGGCGGCGATCGAGCAGCATCCGAACCGTCTCCACGGCGTAGAGAGGGATTCCCTGTGCCCGCTCGAGGATCTGCTCCTTCGCCGGCTCCGGCAGCCCTGGGACATAACCGTCCAACAGCTCGGCCATCTCGGCACCGCCCAGGGGCTCGAGCGCCAACGTCGTGGCGTTCCGCACGGTCCTGCCGAACTCCGGGTGCTCGTCCGCCAGCTCCGGCCGGGACAACGCGAGCACGTACAGCCGCTGCGAGGACGACCACTCGAGCAGGTACTCGATGAATGCGAGCAATGCCTCGTCGCCCCACTGCAAGTCCTCGAACACCAGGACGACCGGACTCTCGTCCGCAAGCCGCTCGAAGAACAGCCGCCAGGCGGCAAACAGGTCCTCCCGATTCGTGTCTCTGCGCTCCTCGAGGCCGAGCAGATTCGCCAGCCGCGGCTCGACCCAGCTCCGCTCCTCTACGACCGGCACGTGCTCGGCGACCGTGTCGGCGAGCTTCCGGCGGGCCTGCGTCTGCTGCTCGCCCTCCACAATCCCGGCCCGAGTCCGCACCATCTCCGCCAGAGCCCAGTACGCAATGCCTTCTCCGTACGCGAGGCAACGGCCGCGGTGCCACCACGCCGGCTCCGCCAGGCCGTCCAGGTACTTGAAGAATTCCCAGGCCAGCCTCGACTTCCCGATGCCCGCGATCCCGGCGATTTGCACGAGCTGGGCCCGCCCCTGCTCGGCCGAGGCATGGAAGAGCTCCTTCACCAACCGGAGCTCCCGCTCACGCCCCACGAACGGAGCCTCCAGCCCCTCCGACCGCAGCGCGCCCCCGCGAGCGGCCGTCACGCGCACGGCGCGGAAGAGCTGCACCGGCTCGGTCTTTCCCTTCAGCGCGTGCTCGCCGGCGTTCTCGAAGGCGACCGCCCGCTCCGACGCCCGCCGGGTCGCCTCCCCGACGAACACCGACCCGGGCTCCGCGGCCGCCTGGATCCGCGCCGCGGTGTTCACGAGGTCGCCCGCAACCATTCCCTCTCCGGCTGCAGCCAGGTTCACCGCGGCTTCACCCGTCAGCACCCCGACCCGAGCCCGGAGCTCGGGCAGCCTCGCCTCCTCACCGAGCGACGTCACTGCCGCGGCAAGGTCGAGAGCGGTCCGTACGGCGCGTTCCGCGTCGTCCTCCTGGGCCACCGGAGTGCCCCAGACTGCCATCACCGCGTCGCCGATGAACTTCTCGACGGTTCCGCCGTAGAGCTCGACGAGTCGGCGGCAGGTGTCGAAGTAGCGGGAGAGGAGCTCGCGCACCTCCTCCGGGTCGCGCGACTCCGACAACGGGGTGAACCCGACGAGATCGGCGAAGAGAACGGACACAAGACGCCGCTCGGCCACCGGCGCCTCGAGCGTCGCAGGCTGGGCACTATCTGTTGTCGACGTTGTAATGAGCGCTCCGCCGCACTCGCCGCAGAACTTCCGCCCGAGCTCGTTCGCCGTGCTGCAGGCAGGGCAGACCGTGGCCAACGCAGCACCGCATTCGCCGCAGAACTTCACGCCTGCGGAGTTCTCCGAACCGCAGCTCAAGCAGAGAGACATCGTCGACGCGCCTCCTGGCGAGGGCACGACCTCATCCTCGACAGCCCTGACCAAGCCCTACATCAGGGGACCCACTGACCTCGCCTGCGGAGATGACACACGTCTCGTAGTCATCGGCTCGGAAGGCGTCACATGCCGCAGCCAACCGAGCGAGGTGCCCTTGATCAGGGAGACGACGTCGCCCACGAGCTCTCAACCCCGAGCGACCACCAGTTTATGACGCTGAAGCGCCGCGAGCCTTTCGCGGACGCTGCGTGCGAGCGGATCATTTGCTTGCGCTCGCAGCGGTCGAGCGTGACTCGCCCAACGCCGTCGAGCTGGTGACGTCGCAAGAGACGACCGATATGAACCTGGGCGTTGCTACCCGATCCGCGACCAAAGATCCGCCGGACGTCGGAGTGGCCGCTCCTCGGCGGAGGGCTTGCCCGTGTGCGCGCTACGCCGGCGCGGCTCGTCTCGGCCTGGGTAGCGCGCATCCGTCGCCGCTGACGAGAATCACCGTGGTGCGCGTTTTCGTGACTGGAGGCGGGCGAGGGTTCATCGGTGGGCACGTCGTGCGGGCGCTCGCCCAGGCCGGGCACGAGGTGGTCCAGGACTTCGTCGACGTCCACGACCGTGAGGGGCTGGTTCGCGCCTTCGGCGGTGCGGACGCCGTCTGCCACGTAGCCGCGCTCTATTCCTTCACGGCTTCCGCGGCGGAGATCGAAGCGGTCAACGTCGGCGGTACGACGAACGTGATCGCGGCTTGCCGGGCGACGGAAGTGGCGCGGCTCGTCCACACGAGCTCCTCGGCGACCTGCGGCCCGGTGCCGGGGAGGCCAGCGACGGAGGAAGACTCCCCGCCCGGCTGGGAGCTCGTCGTCCCGTACAAGCGCACGAAGGTCGAGGCGGAGCGGCTTGTCCTCGCGGCGGCCGCCGACGGCCTCGACGCGCTCTGCGTCAACCCGACCACGCCGGTGGGAGAGGGCGACACGGCGCCTACGCCGACGGGGGCGATGGTGCGCAGCGTCGCCTCGGGCCGCTTCCGCGCCTCGCTGCGCGGCGCCGGCCTGAACCTCGTCGACGTGCGCGACGTCGCGCGCGGGCACGTCCTCGCGCTCGAGCGCGGCCGCGCCGGGGAGCGGTACCTCCTCGGCGGCCTCGACCTGACGCTCACCGAGGCCTTCGCGCTCGTCGCGCGAGCCGCGGGTCGGCGGCCCCCGCGGCTCGAAATCCCATACGCGGCCGCCCGGCTGCTCGCGCGGCTCGGCGTCGCGAACCGGCACGAGGTCACGCTCGCCCGCCTCCCGGCGTGGTTTTCGTCCGAGAAGGCGAAACGGGAGCTCGGCTACGAGCCGTCGCCACTCGGGCCCGCGCTCGCGCGCGCGGTCGAGGACCTGCGCGCCCGCGACGCCGCTTAGGCCAAGCCGTTTGTCACCGTCGCTCGTTTGGGCGTCGGCGATCACCCAAAACGCACGCCGCATCCCGGGACCCGTATCGCGTCCTCAATCACCCCAGCTGCGACCCGGGCGCAGCGCAGACCCCAGCTACGACCACTGGTTCTCGCGGCTGGGCAGAGGTGCGGACCAACGTCGCTCGACGACCTATCCGATGGGTCAGCGCGTGACCACTCTGCGGTAGCGCAGGATCGCGAGCGCTCCGAACACGACGGCGATCGCGACCGACCACAGCGCCGCCAGCCAAACGTCGTTGCCTGCCGGAGCGTCGATGAACAGGTGGCGGATGGCATTGACCATCGTCGTGAATGGGTTGTGCTCTGCGACAGGTTGGAGCCAGCTCGGCATCGAGTCCACCGGCACGAACGCGGATGACACGAACGTCACCGGGAAGAGGACTGTGAAGCCGATGGCGTTGGCGGCTTCCGGCGACGAGGCGGTGAGCCCGATGAACGCGAACACCCACGATGACGCATAGCCGATCAAGAGGAGCAAGGCGATCCCGCCCAGGATCGCGGGCGTCTCGGTCATGAAGCGGAAGCCGACGGCGAACCCGACCGCCAGCATGACGATAAGCTGAACCGTGTTCGTACTGATGTCCGCCAGGGTGCGGCCGGTCAGGACGGCGGAGCGCGACATCGGGAGCGACCGGAACCGGTCCATCAGACCCTTCCTCAGGTCGTCGGAGAGTCCGAGAGCGGTGACGAAGCCGCCGAAAACGATCGACTGGACGAGGATTCCCGGGATCAGGTACTCGACGTAGCTGTATCCGGGCGTCGAGATCGCTCCGCCGAAGACGTAGACGAAGAGGAGCACGAACATGATCGGCTGGACGGTGAAGCCGACGGCAAGGTCGGGCTGGCGGGCAATCCTCTTCACGCTCCGGCTCGCGAGCACCCACGTATCGGAGAGTTCGTAGCCGACAGCGCTCATTCGCTCTCCTCCTGATCGTCGACAGCGACGTGACCGGTCAGCTTGAGGAAGACGTCGTCCAGTGTCGGCTGTCGAGTGGCGATGTCTGCGATCGCGATGCCCGCCTCGTCCAAGGCGCGCACGGCGTGGGCGACTGCGCCCCCGCCCGAAACCGGCATCGATACCACGCCGTCGAGCGCGGACGGTGCGCCCTCGCCGACCGCCGCAAGGGCACCGACGGCCGCAGAAGCGAGCGATCCGTCGGCGAGGCGGATCTCGAGCCGGTCGCCTCCAACTCGCCCCTTCAACTCGTCGGGAAGACCCTCAGCAATCACGATGCCGTGATCGACGACGGCGATCCTGTCTGCGAGCCGGTCGGCTTCGTCCAGATACTGGGTCGTGAGAAGCACGGTCGTTCCCTCGCTGACGAGTGAATCGAGCTCGTCCCAGAGCGTGATCCGGCTCCGCAGATCGAGTCCCGTGGTCGGCTCGTCGAGGAACAGAATCGGCGGGCGTGCCACAAGTGCGGCAGCGAGGTCGAGCCGCCGCCGCATCCCACCCGAATACGTGCGGACAAGCCGCTTCCCCGCCTCAGCAAGATCGAAATCGTTGAGCAACTCCAAGGCACGCTGCCGCGATGCCCGCCGCCCGAGGTGGTAGAGCCGACCCACCATCTCCAGGTTCTCCGCCCCGGACAGGTTCTCGTCAACCGCCGCGTACTGTCCGGCGAGCCCGATCTGCGCCCGCAGGGCGGAAGCCTCGTGCACGACGTCGAGCCCCGCCACGCGAGCGCTGCCCGCGTCCGGGAGGAGCAGGGTCGTGAGGATGCGGACGGCGGTCGTCTTGCCGGCGCCGTTCGGGCCGAGCAGCCCCAGCACGGTGCCGCCGGGCACCTGCAGGTCCACTCCATCCAGCGCCAGCACGCTCCCATAGGACTTGCGCAGCCCGCTGGCCTCTATCGCGGCGTCGCCGGCCATTCCCGAAGGAAGCTACCCGCCGGGCCGGCTCAGTCGTCGAAGTCGAAGTCCTTCGGCGGCTTCTGCTCGAACCAGAGCTGGTCGTCCTCCGGCGTCTCCTCGAG
>DASSLB010000238.1:0-3163 GCA_035689945.1 Gaiellaceae bacterium
CGCCCGGCCGGAGCTCCTCGACCGCCGCCCGACGTGGGCCGGCGGGAAGCTCAACGCGACGACGGTGCTGCTCGAGCCGCTCACGGCGGACGAGACGGACGAGCTGATTGAGCGGCTGCTCGGGGATTCTGCGCTGGCGGACCCGCTGCGGGTGCGGATCCGGGAGTCGGCGGAGGGCAACCCGCTCTTCGTGGAGCAGATGCTCGCGATGGTTGCGGAGTCGCCGAACGGCGACGTTGTCGTGCCGCCGACCATCCAGGCCCTGCTCGCCGCGCGCCTCGACCAGCTGGACGTCGCCGAACGCGGCGTCCTCGAGCGCGGTTCCGTCGAGGGGAAGATCTTTCATCGCGGCGGCGTCGAGGCGCTCGCGCCCGAGGACCATGACGTTCCGGCGAGGCTGATGGCGCTCGTCCGCAAGGAGCTCGTCCGTCCTGACCGGACCCAGCTGCCGGGAGACGACGCCTTCCCCTTCCGTCATCTGCTGATCCGTGACGCCGCGTACGACGGTCTACCCAAGGCTGCTCGCGCCGAGCTGCACGAGCGGTTTGCCGTCTGGCTCGAGTCCCACGGCAGAGACCTCATCGAGCTCGACGAGATCCTCGGCTACCACCTCGAGCAGGCTCATCGCTACCGGATCGAGCTGGGCCTCGAGGGTGACGAGACGGAGGACCTTGCGCGACGTGCTGCCGATCGGCTCGGAGTCGCCGCCGAGCGAGCGGCGCTCCGGCACGACGCGACTGCCGCGGTGGCCCTTTACGTTCGTTCTCTCGCACTCGCTCCGGACGACCCGCTCGCACTCGAGCGGCAGTTGAGACTCCTTCAAACACGCTCGGACTCCGGTGACCTCGGCGGAGCGCTTCGTGAAGCGGACGTCGCGCTGGAGCTGGCGCAGCACGAGGGCGACCGCGCACGTGAGTTGCGGTTGCGCCTCGCACGGGGACGTGTTGCCCATCTTGCCGAATCCGCGAGCGCCGAAGAGGAGCGGCCGCTGGTCGAGGAGTCGCTCGAAGTCTTCGGTGCGCTCGGGGATGACGCGGGGCTAGCCGCTGCGTGGCTCCTCGCGGCCGAGGTCGAACTGAGCGCGCTCCAATGGCGCGCGGTCGCGGTCGCTGCCGAGCGGGCGATGGAGCACGCCGAGCGCGCGGGCGATCTCGTACTGCTCGCTGCAGCTTCCCAGACGCGCGTCCCGCCACTTCTCTACGGCCCGGTGCCGGTCGACGAGGCGCTGGACTGGCTCGATGCCAACCCGTCCAGGAATCCGCATGCGGCGGCGCTGCGCGGGCAGCTCGAAGCGATGCGCGGGAACATCGACACGGCGCGCCGCCTCGTGACCGAATCGCGCAGTCGCTCGAGAGAGCTCGGCGAGTACCTCTGGGCGGCAGGCGCGGCGATGAACGAGGCGGAGATCGAGCTGAATTGCGGCGATCCTGCGCGGGCGGCCGAGGTCGCTCTCGAAGGGGTTGCCGAGCTCGAGCGGCTGGGCGAGCAAGGATGGCTCTCGACGGTCGCCGGTTGGGCCGCGGAAGCTCTCCACCGGCTCGGGCGGGACGAGGAGGCCTGGCAGCTGACCGAGCGAGCCGAGCAGGCAGGAGCCGCCGACGACGTGATCACGCAGATGCTGATCCGCGAGGTGCGGGCCAAGATCCTTGCCCGCCGGGGAGAGTTCCATGAGGCGGAGCAACTCGCGCGCGCGGCCGTAGCGTTCGGACGTCCTACGGACGCCTTGGAGCACAAGGCGCTATCGCTACGCGATCTTGCGATCGTGCTCAGCGGAGCGGGGAAGCGCGAGGAGGCGCTGGCTGCGCTTGCCGAGGCGCACGCGCTGTACGAAGAGAAGGGCCACACCGTTGGTGTTGCCCGTGTGGAGGAGCTGCGCTCCGAGCTCGCCGCTAGTCTCGGCGCATGATCTCCTTTGCCCGCGGCGCACCCGCGCCGGAGTGTCTCAACGTCGAGGAGCTCGCGGATTGCGCAGGCGCTGCGCTCGAGCGCGACGGCGTCTCGATCCTCAGCTACGGCCCCGGCGGCGGCTACGGACCGCTGCGCGACCGGCTGGCGGAGTGGCACGGCGTCGAGCCCTCGCGCGTCGTGATCACGAGCGGCTCGCTTCAGGGGTTTGCCTTTCTCGCCGAGCAGCTCATCGAGCCGGGAAGCCGCGTCCTGGTCGAGGCCCCGACCTACGACCGGCCGCTCAAGATCCTGACCCGGCTCGGCGCCGAGATCGTCGGAGTGCCGATGGACGACGATGGCCTCATCCCCGATGAGCTACCGGAGGGCGACTTCGCGTTTCTCTACACGATCCCGACCTTCCAGAACCCGAGCGGGCGCACGCTCTCGGTCGAGCGTCGGCAGCGTCTGGCAGACCTCGCCCGCGAGCGCGAGCTGCTCGTGCTCGAAGATGACCCCTACGGGCTCGTCCGCTACGACGGCGATGCGCTCCCGAGCGTGTTCGAGCTTGCGGGAGGAGAGCAGATCGCGTACTGCTCCTCCTTCTCGAAGACGGTTGCTCCGGGCCTGCGCGTGGGCTGGTACGTCCTGCCGCCACGGCTTGCAGCCGAGATCGAGGCGCTCGCCGTCTCGACGTATATCTCCCCGCCGTATCTGACGCAGGCGACGGTGCTCGAGCTCCTGCAGCGCCAGAGCTTCCTGCCGAACCTCGAGCGCATCAACGGCCTCCTGCGCGAGCGCCGCGACGCGATGCTCGAGGCGCTTGCGCGTGAGATGCCCGAGGACGCAACCTGGACGCAGCCGGACGGCGGCTACTTCGTCTGGGTCGAGCTCGCTTCCGGCCCTCCAACTGCCGAGCTGCTCGTCGAAGCGGAAGCGGCCGGCGTTACATTCGTCAAAGGAACCGACTTCTACGCCGGCGGCACGGACGGCGAGCGCGCGCTGCGACTTGCGTTCAGCTTCGTCTCGCCCGACGAGATAGCCGAGGGCGTCGCGCGGCTAGGGAGTCTGGTGCGAGCGGCGTCGCCGGCGGCGCTCTAGCTGCGCGAGCAAGATCCCGCCGACGAGCCCGACCCCCAGCGCGAGCAGGATCAGCCAGACGAGCGAGACGCGCGCCGTCGCAAGGACGAAGTGGACGCTGACCTGCTTCCGGTTCTCGAGCACGAACGCGATCGCGTACGCGACGAGCACACCGAGGACGATCAAGCGTCCATAGAGC
>DASSLB010000239.1:0-7445 GCA_035689945.1 Gaiellaceae bacterium
TAGACGATGCGCGGCGCCGACGTGGCTGCAGCGGCGACCGGCTTCGCCTTGGGGACCGCCGGAAGAGCCGGTGGCTTCGCATGCAGCTGCTTGCGGAGCTTCGCCGCGAAGGCGGAGAGCTGCTGCACTCGTGCGGCGTACGCCGCGTCGTTCGATTGCCGCGCCGCAGATCCGAGGCCTGTCGTGTGTGCGACGGCGACGGTGCCGAGTACGGCTGCACCCCCGAGCAGCAGCGCGATCACGGTGACATGGAATCTGTGCATGTCGCCGACGCTAGGCGCCCGCCGGTGAGGTGCGGGCGAGCGTTCGATTCGGGTTCTCCCAAGCCGCGGTAAAGGTTCGGCCAACTACCGATGCCGCCCGGCCGCATGGGCCCCACACTCGGGATATGCACATCCTGGTCGTCGAGGATGAGGACTCCATCGCCGAGCCGCTGGTGGACGGATTGCGGCGGGAGGGATTCGACGTGTCACGCGTCGCAACCGGCGCGGACGCGCTCGAAGCCGCACCGTCCGACCTCGTTCTGCTCGACCTCCGCCTCCCCGACGTGGACGGGCTCGACGTCTGCCGCCGTCTGCGCGAGCGCTCGCGGGTTCCGATCATCGTCGTCACCGCCCGCGGCGAGGAGGCCGATCGGGTCGTCGGTCTCGAGCTCGGCGCCAACGACTACGTCGTCAAGCCCTACGGCCTCCGCGAGCTGATCGCGCGGATCCGAGCGGTCACACGCCGCGCCGCGTCGAACGGCAGCGGCCGCGAGCCGCTGCGGGTCGGCAACCTCTTGGTGGACGAGCGCGCACGCAGAGCGACGCTCGAGGGCCGTGAGCTCGAGCTGACGCCGAAGGAATTCGAGCTGCTCGCCGCCCTCGCGCGGGATCCCGGCGCTGCGGTGAGCCGGCAGCGACTGCTCGCCGACGTCTGGCAAACGACGTGGTACGGCTCAGCGAAGACGATCGACGTCCACGTCGCTTCACTCCGCAAGAAGCTCGGTGACCCTCGCTGGATCGAGACGGTGCGTCGCGTCGGCTTCCGCCTCACCGAGCCGTGACCCGGCGGCTGCTGCTCGGTTACCTCGGGGTCACGCTCTTCGTCCTGCTCAGCCTCGAGGTGCCGCTCGGCGTTCAGAACCAGCGGACCGAGCGGCGCGACCTGACGGCAAAGGTCTCGCACGACGCGATGGTCCTCGCCGCGGATGCCGAGGACGCAGTGCAGGCGCCGACGCGCCGCCAGGTCGCCGCGCTCGCCGCCGTCGCTTCAAGCTATGCCGGCCGCGCCGGAGCGCGGGTCGTGGTCGTCGACCGCAAGGCCTACGCGCTCATCGACACGAGCGGACGCATCCGAGGCACCGAGAGCTTCGCCTCGCGCCCCGAGATCAGGGGCGCACTCGCGGGGCGGTACCCGCGCGGCGTCCGTACGTCGAACACCCTGCACGAGCAGCTGCTCTTCGTCGCCGTGCCGATCGCGTCCGGCGGGCAGGTGCACGGGGCCGTCCGGGTCACGTATCCGCTCTCCACCGTCGATGCGCGCGTTCTTCGTTACTGGCTGATCCTCGGGCTGATCGGCCTGCTCGTGCTTGCCGGGGCCGCCGTTATCGGTCTCGGGGTGGCGCGCTTCGTGACGCGGCCGCTGCACCGGCTCGAGGAGGCAGCCGCAGCCGTGGGAGACGGGCGGCTCGACGCACGTGCCGACGAGCGCGCCGGACCGCCGGAGGTGCGCTCCCTCGCCACCGTGTTCAACGAGACCGTCGGCAAGCTCGAGCGGCTGTTGCGCTCGCAGGAGGAGTTCGTCGCCGACGCGTCCCACGAGCTGCGCACTCCACTGACTGCGCTGCGACTCCGCCTCGAGACGCTGCCGCCGAGCGCAGAGCGCGATGCCGCGCTGCGGGAGGCCGACCGGCTCCGCGACCTCGTCGGCGGCCTGCTTGTGCTCGCACGGGCCGACGCCGGCACCGAGCCGCCGACCCGGATCGACGCCGTCGCGCTCATGCGCGACCGGATGGAGGCCTGGTCGCCGCTTGCCGACGAGCAGCACGTGAGCCTAGTCGCGGAACTGAACGGTCCGCTGCCCGTGCGAGCCGCGCCGGGACGCCTCACCCAGGTGCTCGACAACCTCGTCGCCAACGCGGTCGAGGCGTCACCGGCCGATGGGACGGTGACGCTGTCCGCGCGTCCCGCAGGCCCCTGGATCGAGCTGCACGTCGCGGATCACGGCGCCGGCCTGACCCCGGAGCAGCGCGCCCGCGCGTTCGACCGCTTCTGGCGAGCCGGCTCCGGCGAGGACGGTTCCGGCCTCGGCCTGGCGATCGTGCGGCGGCTCGTCGCGGCCGACGAGGGTGAGGTCGAGCTTCTGGAGGCAACGACCGGCGGCGTCGACGCGGTTGTCCGCCTGCGCCGCGTCTGAGCAAAGCCTTTACGGAACCTTGGCCGCACCCTCGCCCGCCCTTTCCCCGCGCGGGCGTACAAGAGGCGCATGAACGCGAAACGACATGCGCTCGGGCTGGCTGCGGTGCTGGCGGCGACCGTCCTCACCGGCGGCGCGGCCATCCTCGGTCTCGTGCACCGGCCGGTTTCCACGGCGCCGGCAGCTGCGACGGTGGTTCAACAGGCGCCGCCGGCCGCTCCGGCCTGGAGCGAGGGAGGTGACAACTGATGCAGCGCGTCTGGGTCGTAGTCCTCTCGGTCTGGGCGATGCTTGCGATCGTCGCCGTCCTGGCCTGGTCGTCCAGACCCGCCGCGCCGGCGCCGCAG
Organism: Gaiellaceae bacterium; assembly: GCA_035689945.1. Taxonomy (GTDB): domain Bacteria; phylum Actinomycetota; class Thermoleophilia; order Gaiellales; family Gaiellaceae; genus Palsa-739. The sequence continues at coordinate 2,745 of DASSLB010000239.1, forward strand.
CTGGCGTCGCAGCAGGTGCTGGTGAAGGGCTCGAACGGCAAGCAGCGGCTCGTCGTCCTCAAGACACCCGTGCACGCGACGACGTCGACCTCGGCAGCGGTGCGCCCGTGAAATCCCTCGCCCGGATCGAGTGGCGCGCCGTCGGCACGACCTGCTCGGCGGCCGCCACCACCACCGCCGACGAAGAGGCCGCCGCCCAGGTAGCGCTCGCGGCCGCACAGGACGAGGTCGCCGCCTGCGAGCGTGAGCTCTCCCGCTTCGACCAGGGCAGCGGTCTTTCCCAGCTCAACGCGGCCGCCGGAGAGTGGGTCCAGGTCGGGCCCCGGCTGCGCGAAGCGCTCCGGCTGGCTCTTCAGGCGCGGGAAGAAACGGCCGGACGCTTCGACCCCACAGTCCTCCCGGCACTCGTAGCCGCTGGCTACGACCGCTCCTTCGAGTTGCTGGAAGAACGACCGGCTGCGCACGCCGACGGGTGGCGCGCCGGCGCCTCGATCGAGGTCGACGAGCGAGGTTGCCGCGCCCGGATCGAAGCCGGTGCAGCCGTCGACCTCGGCGGCATCGGCAAGGGCTATGCAGCAGACCGCGCCCTCACCGCGATGTTCAAGATTGCGCCGCGCGTCCGCGGCGGGCTCGTCGACCTCGGCGGCGACATCGCCGTGAGCGGCGCTCCGCCGGAGGGCGGGCCGTGGCGGATCGCCGTCGCCGACCCTCGCCGGCCCGGCGAGACCCTCTCGGTCCTCGCGTTGGACGGCGGGGGGATCGCCACGTCCGGCCGCGACGCCCGGCGCTTCGGCCCCGGTCGCTCGCTCCACCATCTCATCGATCCGGAGACCGGCGAGTCGGCGCTTGCCGGACCGCTCTCGGTCACGGTCGTCGCACCCGATGCGGCGCAGGCCGAGGCGGCCGCGACGACGCTCGCGATCGCGGGCCTCGGCGAAGCCGAGGCGTTCGTTGCCGTGCGTCCCGAGCTCTCCGCCCTCTACGTCCCCCACTCGGGCCCGCCGATCCCGCTCGGCCGGCCGCCGATCGAGCAGCAGCGCTTCGTGGTGACCGCCGCATGAGCGGAGTTCCGCTCGCCTGGCTCATCGCGCGATCCTCGGGACTCGTCGCCTTCGGCCTGCTGACGCTGTCGGTCTGGCTCGGGCTCGCGATGAGCACGCGGTTGCTCGCGCCGAAACGGCAGAGGCTGCTGCTCCCTCTCCACCGCACGCTTGCCTGGACGGGCCTCTCGATGGTGGCGCTCCACGTGGGCGCGCTCTTGCTCGACCCGGTGCTCCACTTCAGCTTCCTCTCTGTGCTCGTGCCCGGCACCGCCACGTGGCGGCCCGCCGCCGTCGCACTCGGCGTGGTCGCCGGTTGGCTGAGCCTCGCCCTCGCCGCCTCCTTCAATGCCCGCCGCTGGATCGGACAGAAGGGCTGGCGCCGGCTCCACTACGCGAGCTTCGCCGCTTTCTGGCTCGCGCTCGGCCACGCGGTGCTCGTCGGTACCGATCTGCGTGGCTTCGGCGGGCCGCTGACCGCGCTGCTGGCGGCGGGCCCGGTTCTGTGGCTGACCTTCTACCGCCTGCTTGCCCCGCGCGCCAAGCCCCGCGTGGCCGTAGCCGCTGCCGCGGCTGCCTAGCCCAGGCTGCGGCAAGTCCACCATCCGAATCGTGGCGCTTCCGGATGCCGTCGGCACCCGTGGAAGCCAGGCTCGGAGCAATGACCGACAAGCAGTCATCACTGGAGCGGCTGGAAGCACGACTCGACTACCAGGCGGCCCGGCTCGACGCGCTGTACCGGATGCTCGAGACGGCCGGCGTTCTCCCACGGCCTGCGCGCCGCCGGGGACGGGGCGACGCATTCTTCGACGAGCTCTTCCAGGTCGAGGACTCCCCGCTTGCCCGGGAGCCGCGCAAGCCACCGGCGAAACGACGGGCGTCACGGTTCCACGTCGGCAACGCCACGGGCGTCTGAGTCGTCCCGGCGTCGTCTGCACCGCCCGGTAAGAAGCAGGCGGTGACGCCTGTGGCCGAGCGCACGATGATCGAGGTCGAGGATGTGACGAAGCGCTTCGGCGAAACGCCGGCGCTCACCGGGGTCAGCCTCGCCTGCCCGCGAGGGAGCATCCTCGCCCTGCTCGGCCCGAACGGCGCCGGCAAGACGACTCTCGTCCGCGTCCTGACCACGCTCCTTCGGCCCGATCGTGGCCGCGCGACCGTCGCCGGCTTCGACGTCGTGACCCAAGCCACGCCGTTGCGCTCCGTGATCGGGCTCGCGGGGCAGTACGCCGCCCTCGACGGCTTGCTGACCGGCCGTGAGAACCTCGAGCTGATCGGGCTCTGGTACCACCTCGACAAGCGTGAGTACCGCCGCCGCGCTCAGGAAGTGCTCGAGCGCCTCTCGCTTACGGACGCCGCCGATCGGCTCGTCAAGACGTACTCGGGCGGGATGCGCCGCCGTCTCGACATCGGAGCGAGCCTCGTCGGGCGTCCTCCCGTGCTGTTCCTCGACGAGCCCACGACCGGGCTCGACCCGCGCACGCGCAACGACCTGTGGCGGTTCCTCGAGGAGCTCGTCGAGGCGGGCACGACGGTGCTCATGACGACGCAGTACATGGAGGAGGCGGAACGGCTCGCGGATCGCATCGTCGTGCTCGACACCGGAAGCGTGATCGCCGACGGAACCTCAGAGCAGTTGAAAGATCTCCTCGGGGGAGACCGTCTCGAGGCTCGCGTCACCGATTCCGCGGACCTCGAGCGCTCGGCCGCGCTGCTTGGAGAGCTGGCCGGCAGCGCGCCGCACCTCGACGCTGAGCAGCGACGCGTGAGCGTGCCCACCGACGGCGGCACGGCATTCCTGCTGCGGGCCGGCCTCCGCTTCCAGGAGGAGCAGATCCGGCTCGACGATCTGGGGATCCGCCGGCCGTCGCTCGACGACGTCTTCCTCTCGCTGACCGGAGGGCACATCCGCGACGCCGACGAGGCTGCATGACCGAGCTCGCGCTCACGCCGCGCCGGCCGTCGACACGGATGCTGCTGCGCGACACGCTCGGGGTAGCGAAGCGCAACCTCTTACGGATTGCGCGCACACCGCTGATGCTCATCGTCACGGCGGTCCAGCCGGCGCTGCTGCTCGTCCTCTTCCGCTACGTGCTCGGCGGTGCGATCTCGATCCCCGGCGGGAACTACGTCGACTACGTCGTCCCGGCCGTGTTCGTGGAGGCGGTGCTGATCGGCGGCATGACCGCGTCGATCGGGCTCGCCGAGGATTTGAAGAGCGGCATCGTCGATCGCTTCCGGAGCCTGCCGATGGCCCGGTCGGCCGTCCTCGCGGGGCGCACCCTCGCCGACCTCAGCCGCAGCGTCTTCTCGCTCGGCGTCATGGTCGGGCTCGGCCTCGCGGTCGGCTTCCGCTTCCATGCCAGTGCCGGCTCGATCCTGGCCGGCCTCGCGATCGTGCTCGCCTTCGGCTATGCGTTCTCCTGGATGTACGTCGCGATCGGGCTCGCCACCAAGGATCCGGAGACGGCGCAGATCGCCGGGATCCTTCCGTTCTTCGTCCTCATGTTCGCGAGCAACGCCGTCGTGCCCGTGGCCACGATGCCGGGCTGGCTGCAAGGGTTCGCGCGCAACCAGCCGCTCAGCGTGACCGTCTCAGCGACGCGCGCGCTGCTCGAGGGCGGTCCGGCGGGGCACTGGGTGTGGCAGTCGCTCGTCTGGGCGGCCGGGATCCTGCTCGTGTTCTTCGCGGCGTCGTTGCGCCTCTATCGCAACAGCGTCGGCTGACGCTCGATCCGTCGCTGCACGGCACAGCGGTCGCGTCGGTCACCGTCAACATCTTCGTGGACGGCAAGCACCACGTCTCCTTCGGCTACGGCAAGTTCGAGCGGACGACGCCGGGCTACGCGGAGACGTTCGCCGTGACGATCCCCACCGAGGCCGGACCTCTCAGGGTCAGCCTGACGGGCGACACGTTCGAGTATCAGATCGCCCCGTACAAGCTCTTCGGCCTCGATTGCCAGAGCGTCACGTACAACGGCATCCGAACCGGCTGACGTCCGCAGGCCAGCGGGGCGGCTCACCGATCGGTAGTTCGCCCCGCTTGCCTCCGCGTTTCCGCGGAGGCCGCCGCACCAGCGGCGCGCGATGCTCCAGACAGACCGAGAAAGGAGTGAGTCATGGCTGTCGCGACTCCCGCAGCCGACCTCCGCCGTGCGGCGCCGGCGCCCAGACCCCGGTTGAAGCGTTCGATGGGTCTGTGGATGGCGACCGCGCTCGTGATTGGGAACATGGTCGGCTCCGGCATCTTCAGTCTTCCCGCCGTGCTCGCAGGCGAAGCGGGGCCCGCATCGATCCTCGCGCTCGTCTTCACCAGCATCGGTGCGTTGCTGCTCGCGCTGGTCTTTGCGAATCTTGGGCGGGCGCACCCGCGTACCGGCGGGCCGTACTACTACGCGCGCCGCGCGTTCGGCGACTTCGTCGGCTTCCAGACCGCGTGGGCGTACTGGATCGCCGCGTGGGTCGGAAACGCGGCCATCGCGGTCGCGTTCGCCGGCTATGTCGGCGTCTTCTGGGGAACCGCGAGGACGACGAACTGGGTGGCGGCGCTGATCGCCGTCGGGGCGGTGTGGTTCTTCACGGCGGTCAACATCGCCGGTGCCCGTGAGACGGGCGTCGCGCAGGTGCTGACGACGGTGTTGAAGTTCGTGCCGCTCGCCGT
>DASSLB010000240.1:0-4368 GCA_035689945.1 Gaiellaceae bacterium
GCCGGTGCCATAGGGAGGGACTGCCCCCGCCTTGATCGTGGTGAACGCTCCTGTCTCTATCCCGTTCGCGATCTTGGTAACGGCCCCAGCTGGTCCCTTGAGCTGAACGTACAGGTCTGAGGTGACGGGATTGTCCGACCTGAGAAGCTGTTTCGCCGCCTTGTCGCTAGCGCCGCAACTCGATGCGGTCAGCATCACGGCCGCGAAGACGACCACAAGGGGCGCGACACCGCGCGGCTGAACCCATCTCGACGGCGATTCCACGTTCGCAGAAGCTTGGCACTCTCGTGCCACTGGCACAAGATCGGCTACCGCCCGCGCAGACATCCGCATTAATCCGCAGAAGCCCAGCGTTGCCACCTCGTCCCGTGCGTCTGCTCGTGAGGCAAACGGAAAGGCGCCGTTTCCAGCGCCTCTCCCAGAGCCGACGCGGGGACTCGAACCCCGGACCCCATCATTACGAGTGATGTGCTCTACCAGCTGAGCTACGTCGGCGGGGGCTCGAAGTCTAGCCGCGGCGACCGGCGGTTCCTCCGGCGTCAGCCGGCCGTCAGCAATGGGCTCCGCCGCGTCGTGACAGTGCCCGGCCCGACCCGGCTGACGAGCCTGACATCGAGCCGGTAGCTGCCCGGCCGCAGAGCCCGCTGCGGCAGCGTGATCGTCTTCGCCGGATCGCCGCCGATGAGGGAGCCTCGGCGAGCGACGACCGGTTGACCATTGGTGCGGGCCAGCGCGACCAGGTAGAGACAGTCGCGATCGCAACCGAGGATGACCGTGGCCGCCGACGAGCTCGAGAGCTGCTCCGGGAAGCTGAGCGTCGTCGGCGTCACGCGCGTCGCTCGCCCGGGACAGACGACAGCGCCGCGCGCCACGGCTCGAATCGCCGCCTTCACGTCTGCCGCTGCCGGTTTCGGGTCGCCGCTCGCGTCGTACAGACCGGTCGCCTGCTCCGGAGTGGCGCCGTCCACGAGCCGGTCGAGGAGCACTCCGCTCACGTTCGGCAGGCAGGACGCCGATCCGATCGCGACGGCGTAGCTCGTCGGGTCTATCCCGGCGTGGAGCATGATGGGCGGCGCCGTCCCCATCCCCTTCGCGAGCGCCGACTCGAGCCTCGCAAGGTCGCCGACGGCCCAGACTCCAGGGCCAGACATGGCTGCGGGCTGGAAGGAGACGAGGTCTGCCGGAGCGCCGTCGTGTGCGAGCTCTTGCGCGAGCGTCTGCGCAGTTCGCTGCGGTTGCGGAGTCGAACCATCGAAGGTCGGCCCGACCGCGACGCCCGCCCGCACCGCGAGCACCGCTGCCCGAATATCGGCGAGGACATCTGCGTAGGCGGTAGCAGTCGAGACGGAGGGGGCCGGGGCGAGAACGAGGTCGCGGAGCGACGGGGCCTGCTGAGCGAGCGATGCGGCGTAGTGGCCCAACGCGGCTCGGCCCGCATCGTCTGCAGGCAGTTGAGCAGCGCTGAGCTCGAGCACGAGACCGCTCGTCGACGGGAGCGACTGGAGCGAGGAGACGATCGCCGGATCGGGCGCCGTCTGCCCGAGCTGCCAGGGAACCGTGATCCGGACGAGCTGCATGCCGAGCGAGCCCGCGAGAGTGGCCTGACCGGCATCGTCGATCCCTGCGCCGACCGCGAACGACGACGCGGCGGTCGCGGACGCCGCTCCCGAGACGCGCCGCGCGCTCGTCGAGCTGTGCGTAGAACCGGGAACCCGGACGATCGGGAGGGCTTCAAAGGACGCGTGGTTGCCCGCGTAGTCGATCGCCGTCAGGTGAATCGCGTAGAAGCCGGGGTGCTTCGGCTCGCCCCAGCGGAACGTGTGCCAACCGTCGTCGAGCAAGAGCCGAATCGAGCGGCCCGCAGGCGTCCAGGCGCTGACGGATGCCGGCTTCGAGAGCCAGAAGCGAAGCGAGCCTGCGGGTGCGGTCGCGAGCTTGAAGGCTGGCGGCTGCCGCAGATACGCGGCGAAGCGGTCTGCAGCCTGGGCGAAACGCGAATCGGACGGCGCGAGCTTGCGCAGGAGCTGGATGACGAACTTCTGGTACGAGAGCGGAGAGGGGTTGCCCGCGAGCGAGTAGTACGTCCAGTAGCCGGTGTCGAACCGCGACACCGTCGCCGCGGCCGCCTGTTGCATCCGAGTGGCGAGCGACGACGCCGCGGCATCGCCCGTCGCCTGCGCGTAGGTCTGGAGAGAGACAACTGACTGCAGCTGGGCATTCAGGACCGGGTTTCTGCTGAAGGAGTAGAGCCGGATCCACGGGCCGGCGGCTACGTCCATCGTCAACCCCGGAACCACTCGGAACGAAGCAGCGGCCTCGTCCAGCAGCTCGGCGGAATCGTCGGTGACGAGCGACGCGGCGCGTGCGAACGCCTGCGCGCCGACGGCCTGGGCCATGCCGGACACCCACGGCGGGCTGCCACCGAACGGGAAGTAGTACTCCCACGCGATCCCGCCGCCGCGCGGAACGGCGCGGGCCTCGAGCGCAGCGGCCAGGCGCTGGGCACCGGCGACGTCTTTCGCCGCGACGCGCGCATTGAGCGCAGACACGTTCGCCAGCGGGTGGAACTCGAAACAACGGCCGGGGAAGAAGCGGTACACGATCCCGTCCGCGTCGGTGATGTCCGTCCCGTTCTTCGGGGCATCGCGCTGCGCGAACCAGTCGTCGTTCGCGCGCAGCTGACCGAACACCGCCGTTGCACGCGGGGCAGTCAACTGCTTCCCGAGGGCTCCGATCTGTTCGAGCGCAACCTCGACATGCAGCCCCCGCTCCGGCGGCAGCGTCCGCGCAAGGTGCGCCGCTCGCGCGATCTCAGCGCGATCGACCTTGGCGTCCGCGCCACTCAGCCGACCCGCCGCCAACGCGTGCTTCACCGCGGCCAGGGCCGCGCGCTCTCCGGGCACGGGAGGAGGCGCCGCGCCAGCACCCGTCACGACCAGCAGGGCTGCAACGGCGAGAACGAGCCCGGTGAGACCCCTCACGCTCACCATGCCGACCGATTGTGCCGTACTCCAGGCCCCGCCGCTTCGAGCCTTACGGCATCCACACAGTCACGACTCGATCGTGACGAGCGTTCCGATCGGCGTGTACGGCCACACTTGCGCGGCGGCTGCCTCGGGCAGCTCGACGCAGCCGAGGCTCTGCGGCGTCCCGAACGACGCTCGCGGGAACGCGTGCAGCGCGTCACCGCCGTGGAAGTAGCTGATCCACTTGATGCCCGGATCGTTGTAATGCGAGCCGTCGGGATTCGTGCCGCTCATCGTCCCCACCGGGGTGTGCTCGAAGACCGGCCACGTCCCGGGCGCTGTGGGTGCCTGGGCGATCCCGGTGTTGCCCGGTGAGGTGAGGATCACGCGCCCGTTGTGCCAGAGACTGAGGGACTGCGGGATGGTCTCGTGCACGAAGACGTAGCTGTAGCCGGCCGACGCCCGCCGGCCTGCGAGATCGTCGCGAAGCAGGGCCCGCCAGACCAGCGGGCCGGGAACGCCGTCGGTGGCGAGACCGTGCGAGTACTGGAACCGCATCACGGCACCCTGGGTGACGACGTTCCAGCGACCAGGCTTCCAGAGCGTACGTAGAGATGCAGGCGTCTGCGCGTAGCGCCAGGCGAAGGTTCCCTGCGGCGGCGAGACGGCGGCGGACACCTCCGCAGCGGGCGTCGAGGGCGCGGCGGCCGCGGGACGCCAGCGCAACGGGAGGTAGCCGGCGCGCGCGAGCAGCTCCTGCAGCCGCAGCGTCGATCCGGCGGCCACGTTCCACGCGAGCGAACGCCCCGGAAGACGCACCCGCATGGTGTCGCCGAGGCCGAAGCCGAAGCCGGCCGGCTGGAACGAGAGCGTGTTGGCGTCGAGCCGCGTCCAGCGACCGCGAGTCGCGGGCACGATCCGAGGGAGGCGTGAACCAAGCACGGCGGCGACGGGCCGCGCGAATGTCAACGTCAAGGCTCCGTCAGGTCGCACGCGGCGTCCCGGCGCCGGGTCGGAGACGATCGTCGTCCCAGCGCCCGCGACGAACCACGAGACGCGCACCGGCTGCGACAGCGTCTCCCACCGCCGCGCCGCCGCGGACACACTCACCGTTCCCGCGCCCACCGCCCGCGAGGCCTGGATACCGAGAGGAACCACGGCGCGACCGGCGCCAAATCCTCGCAGTCTCCTGTGCCCGACGGCAACACGACTGACGGGCTCGGCGAAGCGAACAGTCAGGACGTTCCCGCTCTTCGGCCGAAGCAGTGTCGAGCGGATGCGCGCCGTCGGCGTCACCACGGTGACCGTGCGCTCGACGCGCCGGCCGACGAGCCAGCCGATCCAGCCCGGCCGTCGTACGTCGACCCGCACAGTCACGTGCTCACCGGCCGCGAGCCTGACG
>DASSLB010000241.1:0-2353 GCA_035689945.1 Gaiellaceae bacterium
TGTGCTAGCCAAGCGTGCGGACGCTGCAAGAGCAGGAGCGGCGGTCGTGACAGCACGGCGGGTACAGGTCGTAGACCGAAGCAGCCACGAAGCGAGTCTGACCGCTACAGGCGTCGAGCGGTAGCCGCGACCGGTCGACGAGATCGAAGACGCGGCTCGCTTCCCCTCAGGTGACCCAAATTGTCCGAAAGCGGCAGCGTCGCGGGCCGGCTAAGGCGGTCGTAGGAGTGCTGTCGGACCCGCCGATCCTCGTGTTCAGCCTGAGCATCGGCAAGGACTCATGACGATCTCGATGCCAGATCGATTCCGGCTCGCGGCCCCGAGGGGACGTCGACGACGGATTGGCATGGCCATGGGGCTGCTTGAGCAGTCTCGGTTGGCGTCATGCCCGCGGCCGGGGCGCACGAAGTCCACGCCGCTGACTCGGAGGCGGATCGCTGTATGGCGGTTGGAGTGGCCGCCACGCGTGGCTCGTGCGCCGCGCGATGGGCGAGACGGATCGTGTGCCAGCGGGCGGCCGCGCGATGTAGGTCATCGATGTGAGCGCTGGCGAGCGCTCGAGCGAGAGCGGGGTGCAGCATTTTGAGCCTCCTCTAGCGAGTCAGGTCCTGCTCGGCATCAAGCAGCTCGAGCCGAACGGCCAGGTGCTCCTGCGCCGACCCGATTGCGTACGCGGTCATTCCGGTCCTCCTGGTGTCGGGGGTTTGCCATCCGCGTATTGAGACGCCGGCGGGGCCGAAGAAGGGTCAGTGCCTGTTGCGCGGTCGCCGGGGCGACCCTTTCTCGGCGCGCGCGACGTCATAGCTGTTAATGCCGGCGAAATCGGAGTCGAGATGCGAGGATCAGAAGATGGGCCAATCGCTGCTGACGCGCGCTGCACAAGGCGAGCAGGAGGCATTCCGCGAGCTAACCGACCCCTACCGGCGGGAGCTCCAGTTCCACTGCTACCGGATCCTCGGCTCGATGCAAGACGCTGAGGACGCGCTCCAGGAGACGTTGCTGAGCGCCTGGCGCGGTCTGTCGGGTTATGAGGGCACGGCATCGCTGCGCGCGTGGCTCTACCGGATCGCCACCAATCGATGTCTCGATGCCCTGCGCGCGCTCGGCCGCCGGTCGCCGCCGGCACCCGAGCCGCCATTCGCCCCGCCGGAGCCGACGAGGCTCGGCGAGGTGACTTGGCTCCAGCCCTACCCCGACGCCCTGCTCGAGGGGATCATCGATACGGCGCCGGGTCCAGATGCTCGATACCAGACCCGGGAGACCGTCGAGCTCGCGTTCGTCGCAGCCCTGCAGCATCTCCCACCACGCCAACGCGCCGTCCTGCTTCTCCGCGACGTCCTCGGCTTCCACGCCGCCGAGGTAGCCGACACGCTCGAGACAAGCGAGGACTCGGTCAAAAGCGCCCTCAGGCGCGCGCGGGTAACGACCGAACGCCTATTTCCCGCGTCAGACCGGGGCCGAGCGCCAGAGCCCAACTCACCGACAGAACACGAGCTCGTTCGCCGTTTCGCCGATGCCTGGATGGCCGACGACATCGACGGCGTCGTCGCGCTACTCACCGAAGACGCGTGGTTCACGATGCCGCCGCCCCCGCTCGAATACCAGGGCCGCTCGGCGATCTACGAATACCTAAATTGGCGGGGCGGGCGCCGCCACAAGCTGATCCCAACCCGAGCCAACGGCCAGCCAGCATTCGGCTGCTATCGCACCGACTCGCAAACACCGATCGCGCACGCCGTCGGAGTGCTCGTGCTGACTCTCGCGGGCGACCGCATCTCTGCGATTACCCACTTTGTCGACAGCAGCGTTCTCGGCCGCTTCGGGCTGCCTCGCACCCTTCGTAGCTGATCCCATCACCAGCGTCGGTGAGGCGCACGTTGCGACTGTTGCGCTCCAGCAGCGTAACTCCGAATTGTGCCCCGAGTCGGCGGATCTGCTGGCACCGAGCGCAACTCCGCGGCGGCGCGGTGCTAGCCGCCGCCGGGCAAGCGGACGCTCCCGGGAGCAATCGGCGAGCGCGTCCGCTTCGTCGCCTCTGCGGCAGTCGGGCTCAGACTTCCCCTCATCGACCGAAGGGGCCACGACGGCGCCGTGGCTGCAATAGGCGTGAACCAGCCGTGCCTGACGCTGCTCGCGGCGACCGACCGAGACCTGCTCTCGCTCCTCGACGCGCATCTCGTGCGCGTTACGGACTCCCCTCCTTCGCGCGGAAAGTGCGCATCCCGTGGGCGATCGCTTTGATCATCCGGACGACCCCCGACGTGGTGATCGCATCGGCGACGATCCGCAACTTCGGACTAGCTCGCCGGCGCGCGTCGCGGACCGCACGATCGGGGCTGCCGCAATCGAGACC
>DASSLB010000242.1:0-4215 GCA_035689945.1 Gaiellaceae bacterium
AGAACGCCGTGACCGAGGTTGAAGACATGGCCGGGCCTTCCGCCGGCTCGGCGCAGCACGTCGAACGCGGCAGCCTCTGCGCGTTCCCACGGTCCGAGCAGCACCGCCGGCTCGAGGTTCCCCTGCACCCCCCGCTCCTCACCGACGACCGTCCAGGCCTCGTCGAGCCGGACGCGCCAGTCGACGCCGACCGCGGTGCCTCCCGCCTGGGCCATCTCGGCCAGCAGCTGAGGCGTCGTCCCGGTTCCGAAGTGGATCGTCGGGGCGCCCGCGGCCTTCAGCACGCGCGCCGAGTACGGCGCGACGAACTCGCGGTAGTCGGCCACCGAGAGGACACCGACCCACGAGTCGAAGAGCTGGATCGCGTCGGCGCCGGCCGCGGCCGTCGCAGCGACGTAGCGCGAGAACTGCTCTGTCAGCCGTTCCATGAGCGCGTGCCACGTCTCCGGCTCGCGATACATGAGCGTCTTCGTGCGGACGAAGTCGCGGCTCGACCTGCCCTCGACGAGGTAGCCCGCAACCGTGAACGGCCCGCCGCAGAAGCCGACGAGCGCCTGCTCGGGCCCGAGCTCCGCCCGCACGATCCGCACGGCTTCGAGGATCGGCGCCGCCCACTCCCCCGCGTCGGCCACACGCAGCCCCTCGACCGCGGCGGCAGAGTCGATCCGCTCCTCGATCACCGGGCCGACCCCTTCGACGAGCTCCACCTCGACGCCCATGCCGAGGACGGGCGACATGATGTCGGCGAAGAGGACGGCGGCGTCGACGCCGTGCCGCCGCACCGGCTGCAGCGTCACCTCGGCGCAGAGCTCCGGCGTCCCCGCGATTTCGAAGAAACCGTGCTCCTCCCGGAGCGCGCGGTACTCCGGCAGCGAGCGGCCCGCCTGCCGCATGAACCACACCGGCGTCTGCTCAGCCGGCTCGCGCCGCAGGGTGCGGACCAGAAGCGGCTCGACGCTCAGACGCCGACTGGCTCGCGGCCCTGCTCGCGAAGCAGGCGAGAGAGCCCTTCCTCGAGCGAGACCTCGGGCTCCCAACCGAGGATCTGCTGTGCACGCGTGATGTCGGGCTTGCGCTGCATCGGATCGTCGACCCGCAGCGCCTCGAAGACGATCTCGCTCGAAGCGCCGGTGATCCGCTTCACGATCTCCGCGAGCTCGAGCAGCGTCCGCTCGTCGGGGTTGCCGATATTGACCGGGAGGTGCTCGCCGCTCTCGGCAAGGAGGACGATGCCGCGGATCAGGTCGTCGACGTAACAGAAGCTCCGAGTCTGCGAGCCGTCGCCGAAAACGGTGATCGGCTCCTCGGCGAGCGCCTGGCGGATGAAGTTCGAGACCGCGCGGCCGTCATTCGGTCGCATCCGAGGGCCATAGGTGTTGAAGATCCGGACGATCGCCGTGTCGACGCCCTGTTGGCCGTGGTACGCCATGGTCAGCGCCTCCGCGTAGCGCTTCGCCTCGTCGTACACGCCGCGTGGCCCGATCGGGTTCACATTTCCCCAGTACGTCTCGGGCTGCGGGTGGATGTCGGGATCGCCATAGACCTCGCTCGTCGAGGCGATCAGGACTCGCGCCCGCTTGAACTTGGCGAGGCCGAGCGCGTGATGCGTGCCGTACGAGCCGACCTTGAGTGACGCCAACGGCATGCGGAGGTAGTCGTCCGGGCTCGCGAGCGCGGCGAAGTGGTAGACGAAGTCGATCGGCTCGTCGATGAATATCGGCTCCGACACGTCGTGAGGGACGAAGCGGAAGGCATCGTCTCGGACGTGCTCGATGTTCGCGAGCGACCCGCTGACGAGGTTGTCGACGCAGATGACGCGCTGCCCGCGCTCGAGGAGGTAATCGCAAAGATGGGAACCGAGGAATCCGGCCCCTCCCGTTACTAGCGCCGTTGTCACGTGGGCAAGGCTAGCTGAGCTACTTGAGGTCTTTGTTCGATTCCATGTCGAACCACATCGCGAAGAGCGTGAACTGGAGCCCCGAGATGACGAGTAGAGCGACGAGGACGACGGTCGCAATGGGGATCGAGTAACCCGCGATCCGATAGCCGACGACAACGAGCCCCAGCAGCATGCCTGCGGCCGTCGCGATGAACCCCATCACGTAGAAGAAGACGAGCGGGTGGAAGTCGCGCTTGACGTACTTCTCCCAGAGCCGCCAGAAGAAGCCGCGCACCAGCAGCCACGCGATCCGCGGCACGACGTGGCGGTAGCGCATGTTCGAGCGCTCGCCGACGCCGTAGATCGGTCGCGACGGGAAGTCCCGCACCCGCGCGTTCCACACGTTGAGGTGGACGAGCATGTCGTTGGGGAAGCCGTAGTTCGTGTAGATGTGATCGAGGTCGAGCAGTTCGAGCATCTCGCGGGACACGACCGTGTAGCCGGACTGCGAGTCGGCGACGTGCCAATAGCCGGACGCGACCTTCGTCAGCATCGAGAGGATCGCGTTGCCGAAAAACCGCGTCTTCGGGATCAGCTGCCACGCCTGACCGGTGGCGAGCCGGTTCGCCTTCGCGTAGTCGAGCTCACCGCGCGCGACCGGCGCGACGAGCTTCGGCAGGTCCTCTGGATCCATCTGGTTGTCGCCGTTCATGACGACGACGACGTTCATCCCGTCCGCGAGCGCGCGGCGGTAACCCGTGACCGTCGCCGCGCCGACGCCACTCCGCCGCTCGTGCGAGATGACCTCGACGCGCGCGTCCCCGGTCGCCTGCGCGAGCTCCGCCGTGCGATCGGAGGACCCATCGTTGACGACGATGATCCGGTCGACGAGCGGCGGGATACCGCCGAGTGTCGCACCGATCAGTGCCTCCTCGTCGTACGCGGGGACGACGACTCCGACGCGCTTCCCCTCGAACACGGGGAGAGACTAGTCGCCGTTGCGCGGCGCGAGCCGCGGCACGATCGTGTCCCACAGGAGCGCGGCAAGCGCGCCGAGAATGAGGCCGATCAGCGCCGCGATGACGACCGTGTTGCGGCGGCTGCGCGCGGTGATCTTGTGCGAGGCGGCGCGGGTGTAGACGAACGGCCGCTCGACGCCCTTGGCCAGCTGGAGCAGCTGCGTATTCGTGGCCTTGTCGATCTGGTCGCTGCGGAGCGTCGTCTGCAGGATCAGCTTGATCGTGTCGGAGAGGCTCGCACTACTGATTGCCGTCTGAACCGACTTGATCTGGGCGTTGTCGAGGGCGATCTGCGCGTTGAGGTTGGCGATCTTCTGTGCGGCATACGCTCCGAGGTGCTTCGCGCTCACCACCTCGTCGGCGAGCTGATTCGCGGCACAGGAAGCGACTTTCCCTTTCTTGGCCTGAACGGTGATCTTGACGAGCGGGTTGACCTGCGCCCCCGTCTTCGCCGACGCACCGGTCGCGATCGACTGCGTGGAGATGCCCTTCGCGAACGCCGACGCCTTCGTGCGACAGCGGTTGGCGACCGTGTTCTGCACGGCCGTCGACTGGACAGCGGTCGCGACGGCCGAGGGGTTCGTCTGGATGTTCTGCACGAGCGCTCCGCCGGTGGGCGTGTACGGCTGGCCGAGATAGATCGTGGCCGTGGCGGAGTAGACCTGCGTCCCACCGAGCGAGACGAGGTAACCGATCACGGCTCCTGCGACGACGCCCGCTGCGAGCAGCCACCAGCGAACGGCGAGAAGCCGGACGTACTTCGCGAAGTCGACCTCCTGCTCGGCCTCCGGGTCGAAGCCGCGCGAAGGGGGAGCAGGCGCAGTCACGAGTGGCGACGATAGCCGACGGGCATGAGGGCGCTCTTAGGAAACAGCGTCAGCGCGCGAGCTGGCGGCGATGGGAGCGCCGCGGCTCGACGGCATAGATGCGCGAGAAGCCGTTGAGAAGCAGTCGCATCCCGTTGCCCGAGACCGGGACGTAGTCGCCGTGGGGGAAACGCAGCACCGTGTGCCCGCTGCGGACGTCGACGCCGATGATGTGGTGCGAGAAGCTGCCGACGTAGGCGACGCCGGCGACGATCACAGCGGCTCCCGAGATCGGGCCGCCGGTCGGGATGCGCCACAGGACGCGTCCGCTCGCCACCGAAACGCCGTAGAACCAGCCGTCGTAGGAGCCGAAGCAGACGACGCCGTCCGCCACGGCAGGCGAGGAGTACACGTAGTAGCCGGCGGTGACGCGCCAGAGATAGCGGCCGCTCGTCGTGAACGCGGTCAGCGAGTTGCCCGTCGACGACGGGACGAAGACGCGGCCGTGCGC
>DASSLB010000243.1:0-7916 GCA_035689945.1 Gaiellaceae bacterium
GAGGCGGATCGAATGGGCGGACCGGCAGATGCCGGTGCTTGCCGCGATCCGGGAACGGTTCGAGGCCGAGCAGCCCCTCGCCGGTCTCCGCATCTCCGCCTGCCTCCACGTCACGACCGAGACCGCGAACCTGATGCGGACACTGCAGGCGGGCGGCGCGGACGTCGTCCTCTGCGCGTCCAACCCGCTCTCGACGCAGGACGACGTCGCGGCGGCGCTCGTGTCCGAATATGACGTGTCCGTCTTCGCGATCAAGGGCGAGGACAACGACACCTACTACGCGCACATCGAGGCTGCGGTCGACCACAAGCCGCACTTCACCATGGACGACGGTGCTGACGTGATCGGCGTTCTCCACTCGGCGCGGCGCGAGCAGCTCGGCGAGATCATCGCCGGCACCGAGGAGACGACCACGGGCGTGATCCGGCTCAAGGCCCTCGAGGCGGAGGGGAAGCTCGGCTTCCCGATCATCGCCGTCAACGAGGCGCAGACGAAGCACATGTTCGACAACCGCTACGGCACGGGGCAGTCCACGATCGACGGGATCATCCGCGCGACGAACGTCCTCATCGCCGGCAAGCGCTTCGTCGTCTGCGGTTACGGCTGGGTCGGGCGCGGAGTCGCATCACGGGCCCGCGGCATGGGCGCGCACGTGATCATCACCGAGGTCGATCCGCTGAAGGCGCTCGAGGCCACGATGGACGGCTTCGAGGTGCTGCCGCTCGAGAAGGCGGCCGAGATCGGGGACCTGTTCTGCACGGCGACCGGCGACAAGCACGTGATCGCCCGCAAGCACATGGAGCTCATGAAGGACGGTGCAATCCTCTCCAACACGGGCCACTTCAACGTCGAGATCGAGATCCCGGCGCTGCGCGAGATGGCCGTCGAGACGAAGCGCGCCCGCGAGTTCGTGGAGGAGTTCACGCTCGCCGACGGCCGGCGCCTGTACCTCGTCGCCGACGGCCGGCTCGTCAACCTCTCCGCGGCCGAGGGACACCCGGCGCTCGTGATGGACATGTCCTTCGCGAACCAGGCGCTCGCGCTCGAGTTCGCGTCGCGCAACGCGAGCGAGCTCGACCGCAAGGTCTATCCGGTGCCCGCGGAGATCGATCGGGAGATCGCCCGTCTCAAGCTCGAGACGATGGGCGTCGCGATCGACACGCTGACGGAGGAGCAGGCGCACTACCTCGCGTCCTGGGACGAAGGCACCTGAGCCGGCTCACGGAGTCGCGTCGATGAAGGCCGTCATCCTCGCGGCGGGCTACGCGACGCGGCTCCGTCCGCTCACCGACGACATCCCGAAGCACCTGCTCCCGGTCGGCGACCGGCCGATGCTCGACTGGGTGCTGGACCGGATTCGAGAGGTGGACGAGGTCGACGGCATCCATCTCGTCACGAACAGCCGCTTCGCACCAGCCTTCGCCGACTGGGCCGAGTCGCACGGGGTCGTCGTGCACGACGATGGGACGACGTCGAACGAGGACCGGCTCGGCGCGGTCGGCGACCTGCGACTCGTGATCGAGACTGCGGGCCTCGCGGACGAGGAGCTGATCGTCCTCGCCGGAGACAACCTCTTCGAGTTCTCGCTGCCTGGCTTCGTCGAGTGGTGGCGGGCCAAGCTTCGGCCGGCGACCGCGGTCCCGCTGCACGACGTCGGCGACCTCGACCTCGCGACGCACTATGGGATCGCGGCCACGGACGGCGACGACCGCATCGTGCAGTTCGTCGAGAAGCCGAGCGAGCCGCCGTCGACGCTCGCCTCGACGCTCGTCTATCTCCTGCCGCCCGAGCACGTCCGGCTCGTGGCGCGCTACCTGGAGGCTGGCGAGAGCGCCGACAACGCAGGCAGCTTCCTCGGCTGGCTCGCGCACCACGGACGTGTCTACGGCTATCGCTTCGAGGGTGCCTGGTTCGACATCGGAAACCACGACCAGCTGCTCGAGGCGGACAACCGGCTGCGGCGGCTGACCGGGCTGGCCGAGCGCGAGGCGTACAGCCTCGACTGAATCGACACGCTTCTGGCGCACGTCGCGCCGTAGCGTGGACGCGTGCTCGACCTGCTCCTGCCGCAGCGCTGCGTCGTCTGCGGTCGCGGCGGCACGCAGCTCTGCGACGGCTGTCGCGACGAGCTGCAGCGGATCGAGCCGCCTCTCTGCGCGCGCTGCGGCGCGCCGACCGCGTGGCCGGTCGAACGGTGCCGCGAGTGCGCGGGGCGTCGCCTCGGTTTCGCTTCGGCCCGCGCGGCCGTGGGGTACGACGAAGCGGCGCGGCGGCTCGTCCACGCGTGGAAGGAGCGCGGGCTGCGGCGGCTCGCCGTCGACGCGGCGCGCCTGGTTGCCGAGCGGGTTCCGCCTCCCGAGGTGGAAGCGCTCACGTTCGTCCCCTCCGATCGCGCGCGGCGTCTCGAGCGCGGGCACAACCCGGCAGAGCGGCTCGCGCTCGAGCTCGCGACAGCCTGGGAGCTTCCGTGCCTCCCGCTGCTCGAACGCACGCGCGGAGGCCGCCAGCGCGGCAGCACCGCCGCCGAGCGCCGAACCGTCCGCGGCGCCTTCCGTGCGGCCGGCGCGCCGCCTCGCACTGTCGCGGTCATCGACGACGTCTACACGACCGGGGCCACCGCCGCGGCCACGGCGACGGCCCTCCGCGCCGCCGGCGCCCGCCGCGTCGACGCGATCGCCTTCGCTCGCGCGCTGCGCCGAAGCTGATCGCGGTACCGTGAGCGCCAGTAGGGTAAGAGGCACAGCACAGGCCGCTACAGGGGAGACGCCGATGCAGCTTCACGTCAAGGGCAAGAACCTCGAGGTGAATGACTCCATCCGAAGCTACGTCGAGCGAAGGCTCCAGAAGCTCGACCGACGCGTTCATGAGTTGACACAGGTCGAGATCGAGCTCGCAGTCGAGAAGAACCCGTCGATTGCCGAGTCGCAGGTCGCCGAGGCGACCGTTCACCTCAAGGGCCACACGCTGAGAGCCCGCGAGGCAGCGCATGACATGAAGGCCGCGATCGACGAGCTCGCCGACAAGCTCGTGCGCCAGGTCAAGGACATCCACGACAAGCGTGTCCAGGGCCGCAAGCGTGTCGAGGAGCCAGAGTCGGACGCGGTCGCGACGGAGCCTCCCGAGGGGTAGTTGGGTCTCTTCCGGCGGCGCCAGGAGACGCTGAACGAGCAGCTCCTCCGCGAGGCGGGGATCGATCCCGCGCAGGTGCTCGGCGATCCGCGGCCGCGTCCCTTGCAGCAGCCTCCGTCGATTCTGGCTGCGGCCGGCGTTCCCGACGGCTCGTCTCTCGGTCCGAAGGAGTGGGATGCGGCGGTCACGGTCGACGTGCCCGGCCTGGCCGGGAACCGGATCGAGTTCACGACGATCCCTAACGGCGACGTGATCGTGAGCGACGAGACCGGCGACGCCGACCTCTCGCCGCTCGCGGATGCCGTCGAACAGCGCTTGAGCCCGCCGTACCGCGCGGTCGCCCAGCGACAGGAAGCCAACCTGTGGGCGGTGGGCGCAAAGCAGATTCGAGTGGTACAGATCGCTTTCCCGGACGGCGACAAGCTCGAGTTCTCCTACCACGACGATCACGGCGAGCTGCGCGTCGACGGAGAGGCGAGCGACGCTCTCGTCCCGCCCGAGCTCGAGCGACTCGCCGAGACCACCGGCGACAGCTTCTACGTCGAGGCGGAGCGCATCGACGGCGATCTCTGGGAGGTCAAGGTCACGGCCTTGTAGGTCGCTACCCTAGCCCCGTGGAAATCGGCAACCTCGAGAAGGTCCTCCGCGTCGGCGAGGGCCGGCGACTCAAGCGGCTCCAGGAGCAGGCGGCGTACATCACGTCGCTCGAGCCCGAGTTCGAGCAGCTCACTGCCGCCGACCTGGAGGGGAAGACGGCAGAGTTCCGGCAGCGCCTCGAGAACGGCGAAAGCCTCGACGAGCTCGTCTTCGAGGCGTTCGCGGCCGTCCGCGAGGCCCGTAAGCGCGCCTCCGACCAGCGGATGTTCGACGTGCAGCTGATGGGCGGGATCGTCCTCCACGAGGGCGACATCGCCGAGATGAAGACGGGCGAAGGCAAGACGTTCGTCGCGAGCCTCGCCCTCTATCTCAACGGCCTGGCCGGCCGCGGTGCCCACCTCGTCACCGTCAACGACTACCTCGCCCAGCGCGATGCCGAGTGGAACCGGCCCGTCTTCGAGTCGCTTGGCATGAGCGTCGCCTTCATCGAGACGATGATGCCGTTCGAGGCGCGGAAGGCCGCCTACGCAGCGGACGTCACGTACGGCACGAACTCCGAGTTCGGCTTCGACTACCTGCGCGACAACATGGCCGTCTCGTCCGAGGGCCTTGTCCAGCGCGGCCACCCTTACGGGATCGTCGACGAGGTCGACTCGATCCTGATCGACGAGGCGAGGACGCCGCTCATCATCTCCGGCGAGCCGGAGACGGCCGCGCAGATCTACAACGACTTCGCGCGCGTCGCCAAGCAGCTCACGCCGTTCCGCTCATCGCCCGGCGACCCGAAGGGCGCTGCCGAGCAAGCGGGCGCCGACTTCGACTACGACGAGAAGCACAAGACCGTCGGCGTGACGCCACAGGGCGTGGCGAAGGTCGAGCGCGCGCTCCGGATCGACAACCTCTACGCGCCGGAGAACACGCAGCTCGTCAACCACCTCTACCAGGCGCTCAAGGCGCAGTCGCTCTACCAGCTCGACGTCGACTACGTGATCCAGGACGGCGAGGTGAAGATCGTCGACGAGTTCACCGGCCGGATCATGGAGGGGCGCCGCTGGAGCGAGGGCCTCCACCAGGCGGTCGAGGCGAAGGAGGGCGTGAAGATCCAGGAGGAGCACCAGACCCTCGCCACCATCACGCTCCAGAACTACTTCCGCCTCTACGAGAAGCTCGCCGGCATGACCGGCACCGCGAAGACCGAGGAGAAGGAGTTCGTCGAGATCTACGGCCTCGACGTCGTCGAGATCCCCACGAACGTCGACGTGGCGCGCGCCGACGAGAACGACCTCGTCTTCAAGACGAAGGACGGCAAGTGGGCCGCCGTCGTGCGCGACATCGAGGAGCGGGCGCACGCCGGCCAGCCCGTCCTCGTCGGCACCATCGCCGTCGAGACCTCGGAGTACCTCTCGCAGCTCCTGACCCGTAAGGGGATCAAGCACAACGTCCTCAACGCGAAGGAGCACGCGCGCGAGGCCGAGATCATCAAGGACGCAGGCCTGCGGGGCGCGGTCACGATCGCGACGAACATGGCCGGCCGCGGCGTCGACATCAAGCTCGGCGACGGCGTCGTCGACCTCGGCGGCCTCTACGTGCTCGGCACCGAGCGCCACGAGTCGCGCCGGATCGACAATCAGCTCCGCGGCCGCTCCGGCCGTCAGGGCGACCCGGGTGAGACGCGCTTCTACCTCTCCGGCGAGGACGACCTCGTCCGCCTCTTCGCGGGCGACCGGATCAAGGGCGTGATGGAGCGCTTCAAAATCCCGGAGGACCAGCCGATGGAGGCGAAGATCCTCTCCCGGCAGATCGAGGGCGCACAGAAGAAGGTCGAGGAGCAGAACTTCGTCATGCGCAAGAACGTCCTCAAGTACGACGACGTCCTCAACCGGCACCGCGGGCGGATCTACGAGCAGCGGCGCCAGGTGCTCGACGGGGAGGACCTGTCCGACCAGATCAGGCTCTGGATCGACGAGGTCGTCGAGGACACCGTCAACCTCTTCACCCAGGACGAGTACCAGCAGGACTGGGACCTCGAGGCGTTGACGAACGCGATGGCCGGGCTCTACCAGACGGAGATCACGGCCAAGGAGCTGCGTGAGGACCTCGAAGAGATCTCCCGCGAGTCGCTGATCGAGGAGTTCCAGGAAGACGCGCGCGACGAGTACAAGGCGAAGGAGGAAGAATTCGGGCCGGAGCTGATGCGCGAGCTCGAGCGCTTCATCGTCCTCCAGGTCGTGGACATGCGCTGGCGCGAGCACCTCGAGAACATGGAGGCGCTGCGCGAGGGGATCCACCTGCGGTCGATGGCCCAGAAGGACCCGCTCGTCGAGTACACGGGCGAGGGTGAGCGGATGTTCACCGAGCTCGGCCAGGTGATCCGCAGCGAGGTCGTGCTCCACCTCTTCCACGCCGAGCTAGCTCCTGACGAGCAGACGCAGCAGCAGCAGCTCGCGGCGCAGCAGTCGCAGACGACGAACGGCAACATCCACTACGAGCACGAGACCTCGGCGGGTGCGGCGGCGATCGCGGCGGCGGGCGGGGGAGAGGCCGTTGCTGCGGGCACCGCCACCGCCCCGGTGCCCGTCCAGGCGAGCGCCCACGACAAGATCGGCCGCAACGACCCGTGCTGGTGCGGCAGCGGGAAGAAGTTCAAGAAGTGCCATGGCGCCTAGCTCGATGAGCGACGAAGTCCAGATCCCGCTCTCTGAGCAGCTCGAGGAGATCGGGGCCCAGCTCGACTGGGTCCGTGGTTACCTTTGACCCCGCTGCGCTGAAGGCCCGTCTCGACGAGCTCGAGCAGGAGCTCGCGAAGCCCGACTTCTGGAACGACCAGCAGCGCGCGGCGCGCCTGTCGGCCGAGCACCAGCGGGCACAACAGAAGCTCCAGCGCTACGACGAGCTCGTCTCGAACGTCGAGTTCCTGCGCGAGGGCGCGGGCACGTTCCCGGATGAGGAGCTCGAGCCGGTGCTGCGCGAGGTGCGCGCCGAGCTCGCGCGGCTGCAGGAGGACGCGCTCTTCTCCGGCGAGTACGACGCGGGCGACGCCGTCGTCACGATCCAGTCCGACGCGGGCGGCACCGACGCGCAGGACTGGGCCGAGATCCTGCTACGCATGTACCTCCGCTGGGCCGAGCAGCGCGGGCTGAAGACCGAGGTGATCGAGTCGAGCCCGGGCGAGGAGTACGGAATCAAGTCGGCCGCGTTCACCGTGCGCGGCGAGAACGCCTACGGGATCCTCAAGGCCGAGCGCGGCAAGCACCGGCTCGTCCGCCTCAGCCCGTTCGACTCGGCGCATCGCCGCCACACGAGCTTCGCGCAGGTCATCGTCGCCCCGCTGCTGGAGGACGCCGGCGACATCGAGATCTCCGACGACGACATCCGGATCGACACCTATCGCTCCTCCGGGGCAGGCGGCCAGCACGTGAACAAGACCGACTCCGCCGTGCGGATCACGCACATGCCGACCGGAATCGTCGTCGCCGTCCAGAACGAGCGAAGCCAGTCGGCGAACAAGGACACGGCGATGAAGATCCTCCGCTCGCGACTCGCCGAGAAGGCCGAGGAGGAGCGCGAAGCCGAGCTCGCGCGCGAGCGCGGCGGCGTCTCCATGGGCTTCGGCGGCGAGACTATCCGCAGCTACGTCCTCCACCCCTACCAGCAGGTCAAGGACGCGCGGACGGGTTACGAGGTCGGGAACACGCAGGGCGTGCTCGACGGCGATCTCGACGGTTTCATCCGCGCGTTTCTGCTGCAAACTGCAGGAGAGGCGTAAGTGTTCGCCGAAAGCTGCGCTAGAGTGGAGGCGCTTCACACGCACTCCACCGGCCCCGGGCATGTTGCCCGCCCCAACTCGAACCGGTAGACGTGACTGACGTACAGATAGAACAGCCCACAACGGCCGTCGTACAGCCTTCGCCAGACGGCCAGGTCTCCACCGAGGCGCAGGTCAGGCCCGCAGCCGGCTCGATGATCCTGTTCGAGGCCGTGAGGAAGGTCTACGAGCCGGACGTCGTCGCTCTCGACTCGGTCAGCTTCGCGATCGACAAGGGCGAGTTCGTCTTCATCGTCGGCGCGTCGGGCTCCGGCAAGACCACGCTGGTGCGGCTCCTGCTGAAGGAGCTCGAGCCGTCGGACGGCCGCATCATCCTCAGCGGACGCGACCTCGGCCGGTTACGCCGCTCGCAGGTACCGCGGCT
>DASSLB010000244.1:0-5211 GCA_035689945.1 Gaiellaceae bacterium
TCGCCCGGAGCCGAAACGCCGAGGCTCTCACTGCTGGTCGGCTCGAGCTCGCCGAAGGCGACGTCCATGAGCTTCCGTGGCCGGATGGCGAGTTCACGTGCGCCGCGTGCCTCAACGCGTTCTTCTTCATCGAGCGACCGATGGCCTTCCTCGCCGAGGTGCGGCGCGTCCTCGCTCCCGGCGGGCGATTCGTCCTCGTGACGGCACGGTGGGCGGCCGACGCCTCGTCAGGGCCGTGGAATCCAGCGTTGCGCCGGTACGAACCTGCCGTGCTCCGCGTGATGCTTCTCGACGCCGGCTTCGTCGAGGTGACCGTCGATGAGGATGCCGACGGCCCACAGGTCGCGGTCGCTCGCGCCTGACCGAGCCGCTCAGAACGTCGGCAGCCAGTCCTCGCGGCACCGCACCCGTTTCGGGTGCGGAAGCTGCGCGTAGGCCTCCCCTGACTTGGTCGTCGGCTTCTCGGCGCCGGCGCCATGTCGAAGCGCGACCGGATCGACGAGATGCTCGATTCCCTTGCGGCCACCGCGTCCGCCGAACGCGAGCACCAATGAAGGCCCATCACCGGCTCCGACGATGATGTGCGCCGTCCCACCCGGGCAGTGGAAGAAATCCCACGCTCGGAGCGTGAGCTCCTGCCCCTCCACAAGGAGCAGACACTCGCCGGCGAGGACGAGGAAGCCCTCCTGATGGCGTTCGCGATGATAGAAGCCGATCGGCTGGCCGGGCAGAAGCCGGTTGAGATTGATCCCGATCTGCCGGAACGGTCGCTTGCCCTCGAAGGCGCAATTCAGACCCAACGGGCCCCAGTCACGCCACCGGCTCGCGCCTGCGTTGAGGACGAACCAGCCCTCGCCGTCGGGAGCAAGCCCGAACCGGGTCTCGCGCAGCCGAGCCTCGGTCACGGAGCGCGCCACGCTCCGGGCTCGCGCGTGACGGGATAGCCGGCCCAGACGAGCCGTGTCACGGCGCCAGCGGAATCACGCTGAACGCGCAGGGCCTCGCCCTGCTCCGGGCCCGAGACGGTGCGCCAGCGGTCGTCTGCCTCCCGCCCGAAGATCGCGGAAGGTTCCCAGTCCTCCATTTCCGAGAAACGCGCCTCGAGCTGCCCTTCGCGCCAGCGTAAGACGAGCTGTGCCGCCTCCATGAACCAGATCCCGAGCAGTGGAGCGACGTCGTCAGGGGGTGGCTCTCCGACGCTCCACGTCTCCGGGGCGACCGGCCACTCGTCCACCGTCGTCCGGACGAGCTCCAGACCGAGCGGCACGATGTTTGCCTCGCTCTCGTTCGTGAGCACCGCCACTCCGGTCTTCTCCTTGGGCGAGACGTAGAGCACGCCGATGAACCCGGGCATCGAGCCCGTATGCCCGACGAGGATGCGCTCACCGTCCCGACGCAGCCCTAGACCGAGCCCGTAGCCCGCGAGCCAACGGTCGTGCTCCGCGATCACCTGCACCGTCCGCATCTCGTCGGCCGTCTTCTTCGCCAGCACGGCTTCATCGGGGTCGGCAAGGAACGCGCCCCAGCGGCAGAGGTCGCCGACCGTGCCCCAGAGCTGCCCGGCCGAGGCCCAGGCCCCGGTTTCCACGTCGATCGTGTCCCAGACGCCGTCGGCGTACGGCTGACCGAGGTAGCCCTTCGCCGCCAGCTGGTCGGGGTCGAAGCCGACCCGCGTCAGGCCGAGGGGCTCGAACAGCCGCTCGCGGACGTAGTCCATGTACACCATCCCCGAGACGCGCTCGACGACGATGCCGAGCAGCGCGAAGGCGAGGTTCGAGTAGTGGAAGCGAGCGCCGGAAGGAAGCACCATCTCCGCCCGGCCAAGCGTCTCGAGCAGCTCCTCCGGAGGCGCGAAGTGGAGCGTCAGCCACGAGTCGTCTTGCGTCTCCCGCTGCAGGCCGGACGCGTGGGAAAGGAGCCGCCGGATCGTCGGCGCGTGGGCGGCGCCCTCGACGTGCTTGTCCAGCGTGTCTTCGAGATCGAGCTTGCCCGCGTCGCGGAGCTGCATGACCGCCGCCGCGGTGAACGTCTTCGTGATCGAACCGACGCGGTACTGCGTGTCGGCGGTCGCCTCGACTCCCGTTTCGACGTCCGCGACGCCGACCGCGGACTGCCAGATCACTTCGCCGTCGCGCAGGACGGCGGCCGCGATGCTCGGCGCCCGCTTCTCGCGTTGCTCGGCGGCGAGCAGCTGCTCGAGCTTCGCTGTGAGCCGGTCAGGCGTGGACACTCAGCACCTCCTGCATCCGGTCGATTGCCTCGTCGATCTCCTCGTCCCCGATGTCGAGGTGCGTCACTGCGCGCAGCCAGCCCGGGCGCAGATCACTCACGCCGACGCCGCGCTCCAGAAGCCGCTCGGTGACACCGGGCTCGTCCGGGATCTGGACGAAGTTCGTCTCCACGGTCGCGGGGTCGATACCAACCCCTTCTGCGAGCCGTTTCGCGCGGGCGTGGTCGTCGGCGAGCCGCTCGACGTGGTGGTCGAGCGCGTACAGCATCGCGGCCGCGGCGATGCCGGACTGCCGAAGTGCGCCACCGAGAAGGAACTTGCCCTCCCACGCCCGCTCGATCGTCTCCGTCGGCCCGGCGAGGACCGCGCCGAACGGACAGCCGAGCCCTTTCGAGAAGCAGATGGTGACGGTGTCGGCAAGCGTGCTCCACGCCGTTGGCGGCAGACCCGCCGCAACCGAGGCGTTGAAGAGACGCGCGCCGTCGAGATGCACGGCGGCACCACGCGAGCGCGCTGCGCCCACAGTCGAAACAAACTCATCGAGCGGCCAGATGCGCCCGCCCGAGCTGCGGTGGGTGTTCTCGACGACGAGCACGCTCCCCGCTCCGAACTCGTCGAGCTCGTCGATCTGCTCCGGCGTCGGCCTCCCCGCCTCCGCAGCCAGACCGTGCATCACGAGCCCCGAGTGGATCGCAGGACCTCCCCACTCGTAGATCAGGACGTGCGTCCGCTCCTCCGCGACGACCTTGCAGCCCGGGCGGCTGAGCACGCGCAGCGCGGCCTGGTTCGCCATCGTCGCGGTCGGAAAGAAGAGCGCCGCGTCGTGGCCCAGCAGCTCCGCCATGCGGCGCTGAAGCTCGTTCGTCGTCGGATCCTCGCGCTCCTGCTCGTCGCCGACCTCGGCAGCCGCCATCGCCGCGAGCATCCCCGTCGTCGGCTTCGTCACGGTGTCGGAGCGAAGGTCGATCACGACCCGTGACGCTACCGTAGCCGGGTGGACCTGGCCCTCCTCGACGAGACGTTGCGCGAGCGCGGCGAGCCCGCTTTCCGCGCCCATCAGGTATGGGAATGGACTGCGCGCGGGGCTTCGGGTTACGCGGACATGACGAACCTGCCGCTCGCACTGCGGGAGGAGCTCTCGTCGGCTGTCCCTTTCACGACGCTCACCGTCGAGGCGGAACGCGAGTCGCGCGACGGCACGGTTAAGACGCTGTTCCGCACCGCAGACGGCCATCCCGTCGAGGCAGTGCTGATGCGCTACCGCGACGGTCGGCGCTCGCTGTGCCTCTCGTCCCAATCGGGCTGCCCGCTCACGTGCACCTTCTGCGCGACCGGCACGATGGCGTTCGGCCGGAATCTCACAGCCTCGGAGATCCTCGACCAGGCCCTTCACTTCCGGCGCCTGACCGAGATCGATCACGCCGTCTTCATGGGGATGGGCGAGCCGATGCTCAATCTCGACGAGGTTCTCGGCGCGGCCCGTCGCCTGCCCGACCTGGGGATCACGCACCGGCGCACGACGATTTCCACCGTTGGCTGGCTGCCCGGGCTGCGACACTTCGTCGGCGAAGTGGACGAGCCCATCCGGCTCGCACTCTCTCTCCACGCGCCCGACGACGAGCTCCGCTCGAGGATCATGCCCGTCAACGACCGCTACCCGATCGCGGACGTCGTCGCCGAGTGCCGTCGGCACGCGGAGCAGACGCGCCGCCGCGTCTTCGTCGAGTACGTGATGCTCGCGGCCGTGAACGACACCCCGGAGCAGGCGCGCGCGCTTGCCGAGCTGCTCGGTCGCGACCACTTCAAAGTGAATCTGATCCCCTACAACCCGACTGGGTTGTACGAAGGCTCGTCGCGGGAGCGGATCGCAGCGTTCCGACACGAGCTCGAACGCGCCCGTGTCCCCGTCACCGTGCGCCTCACGCGCGGACGGGACATCGAGGCCGCCTGCGGCCAGCTGGCGACGGCGCCTAGACCTCGGCCGTCGCCTTCGCGGGCTCGAATCCGTACTTGACGACCGGATTCTTCGCCGCGCGGACCTCGTCCAGGCGTCGGACGGGCCGGTGGTGCGGCGCCTCCTTCAGCGTCTGCGGCTCCTCCTCTGCCTCGCGGGCGATCGCGAGCATCGCGTCGCAGAAGGCGTCGAGCGTCTCCTTCGCCTCGGTCTCGGTCGGCTCGATCATCAGCGCCTCGGGGACGATGAGCGGGAAGTAGATCGTCGGCGGATGGAAGCCGTAGTCCATCAGCCGCTTCGCGACGTCGAGTGCGGTGCAGCCGTGCTCACGCTTCATGGTGCGGGCCGAGAGAACGAACTCGTGCATGCAGAGGCGGTCGAACGGCAGGTCGTACGCCTCCTTCAGCCGCGCGAGCACGTAGTTCGCGTTGAGCACTGCCGCCTCGGACATCTCGCGCAGCCGCGGCCCCCACATGCGAAGGAATGCGTACGAGCGGACGAAGACGCCGAATGGCCCCGTGAAGCCTCGTACCTTGCCAATCGTCTGTGGGCGGTCGAAGTCGAGGCCGAAGCCGCCCTCGTCACGCCGTACCACGGCCGGCACCGGCAGGAACGGCTCGAGGATGCCACGCACCGCGATCGGCCCTCCGCCCGGGCCGCCTCCGCCGTGCGGCTGCGAGAACGTCTTGTGCAGATTGATGTGGACGACGTCGAAGCCCATGTCTCCCGGCCGCGAGATCCCGCAGACGGCGTTCAGGTTCGCGCCGTCGTAGTACATGAGCGCGCCTGCGCCGTGGAAGATCCGTTCGATCTCCTCGATGTTCTCGTCGAAGAGACCCAGCGTCGACGGGTTCGTCAGCATCAGCGCCGCCGTCTGCCCGTCCACCTTGCCGCGGAGGTCGTCGACGTCGATGTTCCCGCGCGCGTCGGTCTGCACGTGTGTGAGCTCGAAGCCGGCCATCGTCACCGAGGCCGGGTTCGTGCCGTGCGCGGTGTCGGGGATCACGACCTTGCGCCGCTGCTCTTC
>DASSLB010000245.1:0-4730 GCA_035689945.1 Gaiellaceae bacterium
CACGACGGTCTGCAACTCGGTGAAGGCCTCCATCGGCGCAGAGCCTCCCACCCGGCCGATGCCGCTCGCGGTGCCTGAGCGGCCCCCGAACGGCAGGTGGGTCTCCCAGTAGTTCGACGACTCGTTGATGTTGACCCAGCCGGTGCGCACGGCATCGGCGTAGCGCAGGCCCTTGGCGAGGTCGCGCGTGAAGATCGCGGAGAGAAGCCCGTACGGCGACGCGTTCGCCAGCTCGATCGCATGCTCGAGCGAGTCGATCGCGACGACGGGCGCGACGGGACCGAACGTCTCCTCGGTCGCGACGAGCGCGTCGGGCGGGACGCCGTCGAGGATCGTCGGCTGCCAGTAGAGGTCGGTTGGGAACCCGCTCGCGCGCTCGCCGCCGTGCACGGTTTGTGCGCCCCGCTCGAGGGCGTCGGCGACGTGCTCGTCCATCTTCGCCGCGACTCCCTCGTTGTTGAGCGGGCCCATCGTGGTTGCCTCCGCGAAGGGGTCGCCGAGCAGGACGCGCTCCGTGACGAGCCGCGCCAGCTTCGCCACGAACTCCTCGCGGACGTCCCGGTGCACCAGTAGGCGCTCGCCGGCCGTGCAGCTCTGGCCCGCGCAGAGGAAGCACGCCGCGACGGTCGCCTCGGCGGCGAGGTCGAGGTCGGCGTCGTCGAGCACGACGATGGGGCCGTTGCCGCCGAGCTCGAGCACGGCGGCTTTGCCGGCTGCCGCCTCGGCGACGCGGCGGCCGGTCTCGGTCGAGCCGATGAAGCCGACGCCGTGCGTACCGGGATTGCGCCCGATCTCGTCGCCGACGACGGCGCCCGGACCGGTCACGAAGTTGAAGACGCCGGGCGGGAGGTCGGCCTCGACCACGCACTCGGCGAGGGCGACGCCGGCGACAGCGGTCGTGGACGCAGGGGTCCAGACCACGGTGTTGCCGCAGGCGAGGGCGGGGGCGATCAACTCGGCCGGCATCGTGTACGGCCAGTTCCAGGGCGTGATCACGCCGATGACGCCACGCGGTCTTCGCAGGAGCAGGATGCGTTTGTAGCCCGACACCGAGTTGGGCACCCGGCCCTCGAGCCGCTTCGCGTCCTCGGCCGCGTTGCGCCAGTACTGGACGAGCTCCTCGACCTCGTCGCGGGACTCGGAGAGCGGCTTGCCCTGGTCGAGCGTCAGCGTGTGAGCGAGGCTGTCACGGCGCCGCTCGACCTGGTCGGCGACGCGGTGCATCGCCGCAGCGCGCTCGAAGGCGCCCGCCCGGGCCCAGTCCTCGGCGGCTTGGTTCGCCGCAGCGATTGCCCGCTGCGCGTCCTGGCGATCGCCCTTGGGCACCTCGGCGATCGTGTCCCCCGTAGCGGGGGACTCGGCCGTGAACGTCGCGCCGGAGCTCGAGTCGGCCCAGGCGCCGCCGACGAACATCCGGGCGGCGTCAGCCACCCTTCGGCGCCTCGTCGTCGATCACGAGCCGCATCAGGTCGCGGATCGAGATGATCCCGACCGGCCTGTCGCCGTCGAGCACCGGCAGATGCCGGAAGCCGCCGTGGATCATGATCGCCGCAGCGTGTCCGGGCCTCTCCTCCGGCCCGACCGTATCCGGATCGTGCGTCATCCACGCGCCCACCTTCGTCCCCTCGACTCCGCCGGTCGCGACGGCGCGGAGCACGTCGCGCTCGGTGAGGATCCCCGAGAGTCGCTCGCCGTTCATCACGAGCGCCGCTCCGACGCCGCGCGAGTCCATCTGCGCGGCCGCCTCGGTCAGCATCGCTGTCGCGTCGACGGTCAGGAGCGTCGTCGACATCACCTCGCCCACGGTCTGCATCTCAATCCCCCAGTTCTGTCCTGCGCCGGTCGACGAACGCCTTCAGCTCAGCCTCGAGGTCGGCGTCGATCGGCGGCTTCTCGTATTCCTCGAGCGTCTTCTTCCAGATCGCGGACGCCCGAGCGGCCGTGTCGTGGCCCCCATTGCGGTTCCAGCGCTCGTAGTTCTCGGTGGAGGAGACGAGCGGCCGGTAGAAGCACTCGCGGAAGCGCTCGAGCGTGTGCGCTGCTCCGAGGAAGTGCCCGCCCTGGCCAACCTCCTGGTGCGCCGAGTACGCGAGTGCCTCCTCGTCGACTCGGAGCGGCTGGAACGCTGCGTGCAGCATCCGCAGCTGCTCGACGTCGACGACGAACTTCTCGTAGCAGGAGACGAGCGCCGACTCGAGCCAGCCTGCGGAGTGCATGACGAAGTTCGTCCCTGCGAGGAAGGTCGGCCAGAGCGACATCATCGACTCGTAGCCCGCCTGCGCGTCCACGACCTGCGAGGACGTGAGCGCGCCGCCGCCGCGGAACGGGAGGCCGTAGTGCCGCGCGATCTGCCCGGTGCAGAGGAGGCCGACCGCCGACTCCGGCGTGCCGAAGCTCGGCGAGCCGGACTGCATGTCGGTGTTCGAGAGGAACGAGCCGAAGACAACCGGGCAGCCCGGGCGGATCGTCTGCACGAGCGCGATCCCCGCGAGCGCCTCGCCGACCTGCTGCGCGAGCGTTGCGACGATCGAGACCGGCGACATCGCGCCCATGAGCAGGAACGGCGTGATCACGGTCGCCTGGCCGGCCTTCGCGTATTCGAGCAGCGCCGAGAGCATGCGGTCGTCGTAGCGGAGCGGCGAGTTGACGTTGATCAGCGAGATGATCGCCGGAGTCTCCTCCAGCGAGTCCTTGCCGAACACCATCTCGGCCATCGCGATCGTGTCCACCGCGTTCGGGCCGGATGTGACCGAGCCCATGAACGGTTTGTCCGAAAGCGTCAGGAGCGCGAAGACCATGTCGAGGTGGCGTGAGTCGAGCGGGCGGTCGTTCGGCTCGCAGATCGTCCCGCCAGGGGAGTCGAGCTGCGGGAACGACTGCGCGAGCTTGACGAGGTTCTGGAAGTCGTCGTAGGTCGCGTCGCGGCGCTCCATCCCCTCGCGCACGAACGGGCAGCCGTAGACGGCGGAGAAGACCATGTGGTTCCCGCCGATGTGGACGGTGCGCTCGGGGTTTCGGGCCTGGAGGTCGAACTCCGCCGGCGCCTTCGCGACCTGCTCGAGGATCCAGTCGGGGTCGAAGCGGACGAGATCGCCTTCGACCTCCTGGCCGGCGTCGCGCAGGTACTCGAGCGCGTCCGGGTGGAGGAACTCGATTCCGAGCTCGCTCACGATGCGCCGCCAGCCGCGCTCGAGCTCTGCAAGTGCGGCTTCGTCGAGGATCTCGTAGCGCGGTAGGTCGTTGATCAGCACAGCAGCCTTTCCAGCTCTCGCTCCAATCCTCGCACGCCGGTCTCTCGGATTTCGAGTGGCAGGCCAAGGCACTCTGCCGCGTGCTCGGCTGCAGTGCGGAGCTCAGCCGTCGGCTCTTGGGCCAGCCAGACGACCTTCTCGTAGTGGCGGAAGTAGTCGTCGCGCAGCTCGGGATGCCGGTCGAGACCGAGCCCGTGCCAGACGACGCGGTCGAAGCTGCGAACGAGGAAGTCGGTGAGGAAGTACGTCCCCGGCTCGTGCTCGGCGCCGTAGACCTCGTAGCAGTGGGCCCCGGAGAGGCGCGGGTAGCCGTCGAGGTCGGCGCCACAGTGGGCGTAGGCGACGACGGCTTCGTCGCCGGCGGCTGCTTCGTCGACGGCCGCGCGAATTCGCTCGGGGCGGTTGTGCAGCTCGGGCGGAACCGGGCGAACGTCGACGTCCCAGCCGCGCCGAGCGGCGATCTGCTTCACGTGGAGCGCGAGCGCGCCGCAGCTGACGACGACGCGGGTCATGTGGGAAAGGCGAGTTGGTCGACGAAGAGGTCATTGAAGTCGGCGCGGCCGGAGAGCTCGACGTACTCCACCTCGTCGAGCACCGCGGTCGCTGCCGCGCGCTCGGTCACCGAGAGAGCGGCGATCTTCGCGCCCTCGCCGGCGACGTTCCCGGCCGAGATGATGCGTGTCAGCGGCAGCTTCGGTACGAGCCCTATCCTCACCGCGCTCGCGGCGCTGAGGTACGAGCCGAACGAGCCCCCGAGCAGCACCTGCGCGATCTCCCCCGGCTCGACGTCGAGGTCGCGGCAGAGGAGGTTCCAGCCGGTGGCGATGGACGCCTTCGCGAACTGGAGCTCGCGTACGTCTCGCTGCGAGAGGTAGACCTCGTCGCTGAGGTAGAAGACGTTCTCCTCGCCGATCGTGCCGAAGCGCTCCGACATGTCGAGGATGAAGCGGCCGGAGTGGTCGAGCATCCCGGCACCGACGAGCTCCGCGACTGCGTCGACTAGCCCCGAGCCGCACAGGCCGAGGGGCGCGACGTCACCGATGACCGTCAGCTCGACCTCGCCGTCGACGATCTTGACGCCTTCGATGGCGCCGTCCGCGGCGCGCATGCCGCAGCGGATCTGGGCGGCCTCGAACGCGGGCCCGGCCGGGGCGGCGGTCGCGAGCGTTCGCGCGGATGAGCCGAGCACGATCTCCGAGTTCGTGCCGACGTCGATGAAGAGGCGCACGCGACGGTCGAGCGTGAGGCCCGTCGCGAGGATGCCGGCGACGATGTCCGGGCCGACGTACGCGCCGAGCGCCGGAAACGTGACGGCGGGTGCGCGCCGGTGGACTGCGACGCCGAAGTCGGTGGCCCTCGCCTCCGGCATCTGCCGCGTGACGACGGTGAAAGGCGCCATCGACAGCGGCTCCGGATCGATGCCGAGCGCGATCTGGATCATCGTCTGGTTCCCCGTGACGACGATCTCGTAGACCTCGG
>DASSLB010000246.1:0-3569 GCA_035689945.1 Gaiellaceae bacterium
CGCCCTTTCCGTGGCGGCCGCTCTCGCCGTCTTCGTCGTCTACACGGCGCTCGCCGGCGCGGGCGTGCCGCAGATCCTCCCGTCGAAGGTGCACCACTACGTCGGGAAGGACGTGATCCTCGTCGGCACCGTCGTCGCGACGCGCGGTGACGCGCACACCGCCTCCGGCATGCACCTCGTCCTCCGCGACCCGAGCGGAAGCGCGCGCGTGCCGGTCGTGTACCACGGCAGCGTCCCGGATCTGTACAAGGTCGGGCGCGTCGTCGTCGTGAACGGGAAGCTCACCCACGGACGGTTCCTCGCCGACAACGGCACGCTGTCGACGAAGTGCCCTTCGAAGTACGCGCCGGCGAAGAGCAGCTCCAAGACGTAGTTGTGATGGCCCCGCTCGGGCGCGCTGCGCTCCTTCTTGCCTTCGGCCTCGTCGCCTACGCGCTGGTTGCGGGCTCCTTCGCTGCGTGGAAACGGCGGCGCCGGCTCGCGCTTTCCGCCCAGAACGCGCTTCTCGCCGCGTTTCCCGTGACGCTCGTCGCGGCCGTCCTCCTGCTCGTTGCGCTCGGGCGCCGCGACATGACGTTCGTCTACGTCTGGCAGCACACGAGCCACAAGTTGCCGCTGGGCTACGCCCTCTCGGCGTTCTGGGGCGGCCAAGAGGGATCGCTCCTCCTCTGGCTGCTCGTCCTCACCGCCTACGGCGGCCTCGCGGTGTGGCTGAACCGGCGCTCGCGCGAGCTCGTTGCGTGGACGGTGCCGGTGTTCGGGCTCGTCGGCCTGTTCTTCGCCTTCATGCTCTGCTTCGTCTCGAGCCCGTTCAACCTTCAGCCTGCGCCGGCGGACGGCCAGGGGATGGTGCCGAGCCTGCAGAACCCGTACATGCTCGCCCACCCGCCGATGCTCTACCTCGGCTACGTCGGGCTCACGGTGCCGTTCGCGTTCGCAATGGGCGCGCTTCTCTCAGGCCGGACCGACGAGCGCTGGATCGTCGCAACCCGTCGCTGGACGCTCGCCGCGTGGACGTTCCTCGGCGTCGGCCAGCTGCTCGGCGCGCACTGGGCCTACGTCGAAATCGGCTGGGGCGGCTACTACGCATGGGATCCGGTCGAGAACGCGGCACTCATGCCCTGGCTCGCGGCGACCGCGTTCCTCCACTCAGTGATGATCCAGGAGAAGCGCGGAATGCTGAAGGTCTGGAACATGGTCCTCGTCGCGCTGGCCTTCAACCTCTCGCTCTTCGGCACCTTCCTCACGCGCTCCGGCGTGATCGACTCGATCCACTCGTTCGCGAAGAGCCCGATCGGTGGCTGGTTCCTGGCCTTTCTGGGGCTGATGATCTTCCTCTCGGTCGCGCTGATCCGCTGGCGACTGCCGCTGTTGCGGACGAAGACCAGGCTCGAGTCGCTCGTCTCCCGCGAGGCGACGTTCCTCTACAACAACCTGCTGCTCGTCGCCCTCTGCCTGACGATCCTCTGGGGCGTGCTCTACCCGATCCTCTCCGACGCCGTGCGCGGCGAGACGCGCTCGGTCTCGAAGCCGTACTACGACTTCTTCCTGCACACGTTCGGGCTGCCGTTGTTGCTCCTGATGGGGCTCGGGCCGCTCGTAGCGTGGAGGAAGGCGTCGCTGCGCTCGCTCGGGAAGACGTTCGCGATCCCGTTTGCGGCTGCGGTCGTGACCGGTGCGGCGCTGCTAGCGCTCGGCTTCGGCAGCTCGTGGCCGGGCTTGCTCGCGTACACGTTCGGCGCGTTCGTCGCTGCCTCAATCGTGCTCGAGTTCGTGCGCGGCCGCGCGGCAGCAGGGGGAATCGTCCGGCTGATCGGGCGCAACCGGCGCCGCTACGGCGGCTACGTCGTGCACGCCGCGGTCGTCCTGCTCGCGATCGGGATCGCCGGCTCGAGCGCGTATCAGACTCAGCGAGAACGAGTGCTCAAGCCTGGTCAGTCGATCGAAGCGGCCGGCTACACGCTCACGTACGTGGGGCTCAAGGCTGCGAACGGCCCCAACTACACGGGGTTTCGGGCGCTCCTCGACGTTCGGCGAGGCAATTCTCGCGTGGCGTCGCTCGACCCGGGCCAGAACAACTACGCCATCGAGGGCCCTGCGAACGAGGCGTCGATCTACCATGACCCGCGGTCGATCGGCGACGTCTTCACGACGGCGCAGCTCGTGAGGAAAGGCAGTCCGAACATCGACCTGAAGCTCTTCGTGAAGCCGCTCGTCAACCTGATCTGGGTGGCGGGCTTCGTCTTCGTCGCGGGAGCGCTGATCGCGATGTGGCCGGACGCGGTCGAGCAGCGGCGGCTCGCCGCGCGGTACGCCGCCGGCGCGGCTCCAGCCGGGATCTGACGTGGGGTGGGCGCTCGCGCTCGGGGCGATGCTCGCGGTCGTCGCCGTCGTCTTCGTTGCGCGCCCGTTCCTCCGCGATCCCGCCCCGGCAAGCGACCGCCTCGACGAGCTCGCTCCGGAGGCGCGGAAACGGTTGGCGCTGGCCGAGGAGCGAGATCGCGCGCTCGCGGCGCTTAAGGAGCTCGAGTTCGACCACCGGACGGGGAAGATCTCGGACGAGGACTACCGCGCGCAGGTGGGGCCGTTGCGCAGGCAGGCCGCCGACGTGTTACGGGCGCTGGAGCGCGGGGAAGGAGCCCGTCATGAGCGCGTCCCCAATCAGGGAGAACGCGTGCCCTAGGTGCGGCGAGGAGCTCGCGCCGAGCGCGCGTTTCTGCTCGAACTGCGGCGCCCCGGTCGGCGAGCTGCCGGCGCTGGAGACCGTTCCGGGGCCCGTCGTGCACGAGCGTGTCGAGCGGCGCTGGTTCGGCGTTCCTGCTCGCTTCGCCATCCTCTGTCTCGGCTTCGCGTCGTTCGGAGCGGCGATCGGGCTCTTCGCGACGGGAAGCTGGGCGTGGGCGATCGTGATGCTGCTGCTCGCGGCGATCTTCCTCTCCGCGCTCGTGATGCGTCAGGGCGGCGACCTCTGGCTGGAGCATTCCTCGCGCTTCGCTTCGAATCGGCGCGCACATGCCGCGACCACGGCCGAGGTCTGGCGGACGCGGTTCGACACCACGGTCATGCGCTGGCGGTCACGCTCACGGCTCGATGCGATCGACGTCGACCGGCGGCCCGCGCTTCAGGCGCTCGGCGAGGCGGTCTGGTGCGGCGACTCGACCGCTGAGCAGGAAGCCCGGCAGCGGCTCGTGGAGCTCGAGGACGAGCGAACGCGCATCGAGAGCGAGCTAGCGGTGCAGCTCGCCGGTGCGGACGAGAGGATTCGCCGCGCCCGACTTCCGGTACAGGACACGGTGATGGTCACTCCGAACGAACCCAGTGCGCCGTATCCGCCGCCAGACGAGGGCAACCCGCCGCAACCGGCGCAGGTGCCCGAGCCGTACCCGCCGCCCGACGAGGGGACGCCGCCGACGCCGGCACCCGATCCGGGTCAGACCGACACCGACTAGGGCGCCGGCGAACCGCGCCGCTAGGCTCCGGCGGCGATGCTCGGCGTCCACCATGCCGTTGCCTTTGCGGTCATCGCCGCGACGTTCGCGGCTGCCGCGACCGGCGCCTGGACGTACTAC
>DASSLB010000247.1:0-17891 GCA_035689945.1 Gaiellaceae bacterium
CTGCTTGGGCTGTGGCTCGTGGGGCTGCGCTTCGGCGGGGCACGGCTCGGGGCAGTGCTGGCCTTCGCCTGGGTCGCGTACCCCTTCACGCAGTACGTCTCCAACTCGAACACGAACGACGCGGTCATGCCGTGCTTCCTCATCTGGGGCTTCTGGCTCGTCTCGGCTCCCGCTGCACGCGGTGCGATGGCCGCGCTCTCGGGTTGGACGAAGTTCGCGTCGCTCATCATCACGCCGCTCTGGCTCACGTATCCGGGGCGGAGACCGAGCCGGCGCTTCGTGCTCGGTTTCGCACTCGCCACGCTGGCAGCGTTCTCGGTGCTCCTCCTGGAGCCGCACCCGCTCCACGCGGCGCACGTCTTCTGGTCGCGGACCGTGCGCTTCCAGATCGGGCGCGCCGCGCCGTGGTCTTTGTGGGACTGGCGGCAGTACCACGCTCGCGGGTTGCCGGACCTTCACGTTGTCCAGCACGTCCTGCAGGGATTGGTCATCGCCGGCGCCGTCGCGGCTGCTTTCTTCCCGCGCCGCAAATCGCCGCTTCAACTCGCCGCGCTCACGGCTGTGCTCCTCGCAGGCTTCGAGCTCGTCCTGACCTACTGGCTCTACACCTACATCCCGTGGTTCTTCCCCTTCGCCGCGCTCGCGCTCCTCGCGCCCGCGCTGCCGCTGCGGCAGCTCGTGACCGTCTCAGGCGGGGACGCGGACGAGCTCGATCTTCTCGGCGCGCCCGGCGTCGGTGCACGTGACGAGGACGCCCTCCAGCCGCACGTCGCCTTCGGCCGGCTCGAACCGGACGGGTAGCCGCGTTCGCATCCGCGCGATCGCAAGATCCGAGCGGACGCCGATCACCGAGTCGTGGGGGCCGGTCATCCCCGCGTCGCTGATCGCAGCCGTCCCGCCGCGGAGGATCCGGGCGTCGTTCGTCTGGATGTGCGTGTGGGTGCCGATCACGGCCGTCACGCGGCCGTCGAGCCACGTGGCCATGGCGACCTTCTCGCTCGTCGCCTCCGCGTGGAAGTCGAGGATCACGACCGGCGAGGCCGCGCTCGCCTCCTCGACGAGCGCGTCGACCATCTCCCAGGGCGAGACCGGTGTCGGGAGGAAGAGCTGCCCGAGTAGGTTGATCACCGCGACGCCGACTCCGTTACGCGCCTCGACCACCGCGAGGCCGCGGCCGGGCGCCTCCGAGCCGGAGTTCGCGGGGCGAATCACGCGCTCGCTCGCCGCGAGATAGGCCGCGATGCCGCCGCGGCGGTAGGTGTGGTTGCCAAGGGTGATCACGTCCGCCCCCGCGGCGAGCAGCTTGTCGGCGAGCTTCCCCGTGATTCCGGCGCCGTCGGCGGCATTCTCCCCGTTGACGATCGCAAGGTCGGCGTCGTAGCGCTCGCGCAGAGCCGGTAGGTGCTCCTCCACGGCGCGGCGTCCCGGGACGCCGAAGACGTCCGCGAGGAAGAGGATCTTCAAGCGGGCGCTGCCCTCTAGCCGGTCGCGAGCACTGGAGCGTTCCGGACTTCGACGGTCACATGGTTCCCGGCGTCGTTCGTGTAGCGCGCGAGCGCCTGCTTCTCGATCGCAGCGAGGTCGGCGACCCGGCCGAGCTTCGTCGCCCCGCTGACGACCGAGGTGCCCACCGTCAGCGCCGGGTCGGCGACGAGCTGCGTCACCGCGACGACGA
This sequence comes from Gaiellaceae bacterium, assembly GCA_035689945.1. Classification (GTDB taxonomy): domain Bacteria; phylum Actinomycetota; class Thermoleophilia; order Gaiellales; family Gaiellaceae; genus Palsa-739. Next base: position 1,676 of record DASSLB010000247.1, read on the forward strand.
GGGACGGAGCGGTCTGCGGCTGGATGTCGATCTCGGCGCCATACGTCTTGCCCTCGACGATGAACGGCCGGATGGCGACCACGCTCCCGTCCACCGGGGAGTAGACGTCGGTGCCGACCGGCGCGCCGACGTCGATCGCGGACTTGCCGCCGCCGCTCAGCTCGTACCACTTCGGCGAGCCGCCGCCGCCCCCGAAGATGCCGTGAATGACCCGCTGCACGAGCCCCTCGTTCCCTTGACGGCCGAGCGGCTTGAGCGAGAGCGCCCCGTCGTGCGCCGTGTGGTACCCGATCGCAGTCACGCGGAGCTTCGAGATCGGAAGCTGCAGGTTCAGCGCTCCACGTTGCGCGACGATCAGCGGGGTCGGCCGCGTCTGCGCGATGGTCGCCGGGCTCCGCTGCGGGATGATCGCCGCCGTCCGCACCGGTCCGCCGCCGAACGCGGTCAGGCCGAGTGCCACGAGGAAAACCGCGGAGAGGACGAGGAGCAGGGCCACGCGGCGCGCACGGCGCGCGGCGCGCGCCTGCTTGCGTTCGACCCGCCGCCTCCCGTTGGGGCGTGAGGACGGCATGTCGCGCGGCACCTTATCGAAGTAATGCGGATCTTCCAACCAGTCCAGCGCCAAATTGCCCCGAGTCCGTACGACGGCCCCCCTACCATCGCTCGCATGCCGCGGCCCGCTTCCGTGCGGATCGAGATCCCACGCTGGGTGCAGCTGGTGGCGCTGCCGCTGCTGCTGTTGCTGCTGTGGACGGTTGCGGGAGCGGTGCGTCACGTCCTCTTCCTGTTCCTCGTGGCGCTGCTCATCGCCCTGCTCCTCAACCCGCTCGTTCGCGGGCTCGGGCGGGTCTGGATCCCTCGTGGGCCGGCGGTGGCCCTCGTCTATCTCGCCTTTGCAGCAGCCGTCGCACTGGCGGTCCTCGCTCTCGCCACGGTGGTCGTGCAGGAAACGAAAACCGCCGCCCACCGAGTGGACAACTACTTTACGGTCGAGTCCGGACACCCGAAACGGACGGGTGCGGAGCAAGACCTGGCGCGGTTCCAGCGCTTCCTCAACCGACATCACCTGAGCAGCGTCCACGTCCAGCGGCAGGGCGAGAAGTTCCTGAACCAGGTGGGGACGAAGGACGTCCAGAAGTACACGTCGAGAGCACTGCGCTGGGCCGAGGGAGCCGGTGTCGCCGTCGTCACGCTTCTCTTCGACGCCTTCCTCGTCGTCGTCGTCTCGATCTACATGCTCCTCGACATGCAGCGGCTGACGGAGGCCATAGACCGGCGATTTCCGCCGCACGGTCGCGGCGGGCTGATCGTTCGGATGGAGCAGGCCGTCGCGAGCTATGTCAAGGGACAGCTCCTCCTCTCGCTGATCATCGGGGTGAGCTCCGGCGTGGGACTGTGGATCCTCGGCATCGTCGGACTGATGCCGCACGGCGGCCGTTATGCCGCCGCCTTTGGCGCGTGGGCAGGCGTGACCGAGCTCATCCCGTACATCGGACCCTGGCTCGGGGCTGCGCCACCCGTGCTGTACGCCCTCGTCCAGCACCCGCTGTCGGCGCTGTGGGTGACGTTGCTGTTCCTCGGCATCCAGCAGTTCGAAGGGCACGTGGTTGTCCCGAACGTCATGGGCCGCTCGCTACGGCTCCATCCCCTGCTCGTGATCTTCGGTCTGCTTGCCGGCGGGGAGATCTACGGCTTCCCCGGGATCCTCGTGGCACTGCCGCTCCTCGCGGCCGGCCGCGCGGGGTGGGAGTTCTTCGCCGAACGGATCGAGCTTGCTCCATGGGATGCCGCGCATCCGCTCGCCGAGATCGGGGTCGAACCTCCGCCGGATACGCCGCCCGCACCCGCGGCCTGAGCGACCTGCGACGTACTCTTTCCGGGTGAGCCCGTTACCGGTCACCCGGCTGCGCCGTTTCCGCCGCACCGCGTCGCTGCGCGGGCTCGTGCGCGAGACGCGGCTGTCGCTCGACCAGTTCGTGCTGCCCTTGTTCGTCGCGCCCGAGCCGCTCGCAAACGAGGCGCTGCCGGGCATGGCGCGCTTCGACCTCGACGGGTTGCTGCGCGAGGCGGAGGCTCTCGCCGCGAGCGGTGTGCGTGCGGTGATGTTGTTCGGCGTCCCCGCGGAGAAGGACGAGGAGGCGACAGGAGCGTGGGATGACGACGGCATCGTCCAGCAGGCATTGCGCGTGCTGCGGCCGCGCTTCCCCGAGCTCGTTCTGCTCACGGATGTCTGTCTCTGCGAGTACATGTCGCACGGCCACTGCGGGATCGTCGTCGACGGCGACGTCGACAACGACCGGAGCCTCGAGCTGCTCGCCCGGACCGCGGTGAGCCATGCGGAGGCAGGCGCCGACGTCGTGGCGCCGAGCGACATGATGGACGGCCGCGTCGGCGCGATCCGCGAGGCGCTCGACGACCAGGGCTTCGAGAGGACGCCGATCCTTGCCTACTCCGCAAAGTACGCCTCCGCCTTCTACGGCCCCTTCCGCGAGGCGGCCGACAGCGCGCCGGCGTTCGGCGACCGGCGCGGCTACCAGCTGGATCCGGCCAACGTCCGCGAGGCGATCCGCGAGTGCAAGATCGACCTCGCCGAGGGAGCCGACGCGATCATGATCAAGCCGGCGCTGCCGTACCTCGACGTGATCCGTGCGGCTCGCGAGGTGTTCCAGGTTCCGCTCGCCGCCTACAACGTCTCCGGCGAGTACGCGATGGTGAAGGCGGCCGCCCGCTCGGGCTGGCTCGACGAGCGCTCAGCCGCGCTCGAATCGCTGACCGCGATCAAGCGCGCCGGCGCCGACCTGATCGTGAGCTACTGGACACGCGACCTTCCCGCGTGGCTCTGACGCAGCGTTCCGAGCTCTACCGGCGCGCGCTCGAGCTGATCCCCGGCGGCGTGGACTCGCCGGTCCGGGCGATGCGCTCGGTCGGCATCGACGAGCCGCTCTTCGTCCGCAGCGGCGAGGGTGCGTATATCGAGACCGAGGACGGCCGCCGGCTGCTCGACTGGGTCATGTCGTGGGGGCCGCTCCTCTTCGGGCATGCCGACTCCGAGACCGTCGAGGCCGTGCGTGACGCAGCGTTGCGCGGGACGAGCTTCGGCGCCGCGACCGAGGCCGAGGTCGAGCTGGCTGCGGAGATCGCCGACGCAGTGCCCTCGGTGGAGAAGGTGCGTCTCGTCTCTTCCGGGACCGAGGCGGCGATGAGCGCGCTCCGCCTCGCACGCGCCTTCACGAAGCGCGACCGGATCCTCAAGACGGCCGGCGGCTACCACGGTCACGCCGACGCGCTGCTCGCAGGTGCCGGCTCGGGGCTCGCGACGCTCGGCATCCCCGCCTCCCCAGGCGTGCCGACCGGAGCGGCCGGCGACACGGTCGTTGTCCCGTACAACCATCCGGATGCCGCCGCCGAGGCGGTGATGCGGCACGGCGAGGGTCTCGCGGCGATCATCGTCGAGCCGGTCGCGGCGAACATGGGCGTGGTCCCGCCCGACCCGGACTACCTCGAGACGCTGCGCCGGCTCTGCGACGCGTCGGGCGCGCTGCTCGTCTTCGACGAGGTGATCACGGGCTTCCGCGTCGCGCGCGGCGGCGCGCAGGAGCGGTACGGCGTCCTACCCGACCTGACGGTGCTCGGGAAGATCGTCGGCGGCGGCCTTCCGCTCGCGGCTTTCGGCGGCCGGGCCGAGGTCATGGACCTGCTCGCGCCGGCCGGGCCCGTGTATCAGGCGGGCACCCTCGCCGGAAACCCGCTCGCGACTGCTGCCGGTCTTTCAGTGCTGCGCCGGCTGCGCGACCCGGCGGTGTACCAGGAGCTCGAGCGGCGGGCCGCCGTGCTGGAGGAGAACCTCGTCGAGTTCGGCCGTGTGCAGCGCGTCGGCGCGCTGCTCACGCTCTTCATGACCGACGGCCCGGTGCGGAACTTCGATGACGCACAGCGCTGCGACACCGAGCGCTACGGCGCCCTTTTCCGGCACCTGCTGGAGCAGGGCGTCTACCTCCCGCCGTCGCAGTTCGAGGCGCTCTTTCCCTCGACGGCGCACGGCGAAGACGAGATCGAGCGCACGGTCCTCGCGCTGGAGAGCTTTGCTCGCTGACGTCTGGGAGACGATGGCAGTTGCCGCGGCTGCCGAGAGCTCGCTCTGGGCCGACTGCTTGCTGCCGGAGGACGAGCGCGACCGGAGCTCCGTCTTTTCTCCGCTCGGCGAGGCCCGCTACGCGCTCGGGCTCGAGACGATCTACGAGGGCTACCTCGTCCACTACGGCCGGCCGCGCCTCTTTGCGCCCACCGACGACGACACGGCGCTGCTGCTCGGGGACTACCTCTACGCGCACGGCGTGGCGCGCATCTCTGCGCTGCAGGACGTCGCGGCCGTCGCGGACCTCTCGGAGCTGATCTCGCTCTGCAGCCAGTTGCGTGCAGAGGACGCGGAGGGAGACGGGCCGCTCTGGGCGGCGACCGCGGCGCTCCTCGGCCGCGGCGCGCTCGACGAGGCGCGCACCGAGCTCCGCCTGCATTCCGACCCGCAGCCGCTCGACGCGGCGGCGCGCTCGACGGCCGGAGACGAGGCGGTCGACGCCGCGCTCGCGGAACACGTGGCGCGGCGGGCTTGAACCGCACGGCCTCGTCCGCCAACCTCTGCACATGACTACTTCCGTGCGCGAGGAGCGGAAGGTCCTGACGGCCGTCTTCGCCGACATCGTGGGTTCGACCGCGCTCGCGGAGCGCCTCGACCCGGAGGACGTGAAGCTCGTCGTCGGGGAGGCGGTCGCGCGGATCGTCGGCGAGGTGGAGTCGCTCGGCGGTCACGTCAAGGATCTCGCGGGTGACGGAGTTCTCGCCTTCTTCGGCGCGCCCACGACGCGGGAGGACGACGCCGAGCGCGCGGTTCGCTGCGCGCTTCGCATCGTCGGCGAGATGCAGGAGTACGCCCGCGAGGTGCGCCGCGGCTGGGGCGCCGAAGGCTTCGGCGTCCGGGTCGGGGCGGCGACCGGCGCGGTCGTGGTGGGAGAGGTCGGGGCCGGCTCACGGGTTGAGTACGCCGCATTCGGCGACACCGTGAACGTCGCCGCGCGGCTCCAGGCGGCGGCGGAGCCGGGCTCGGTGCTCGTCGACGAGGCCACCCGCCGCGCCGTCGAGGGTCTCTTCGACTGGGGCGAGCCGCTCGAGCTCGAGCTGAAGGGCAAGAGCGAGGCCGTCGCAGCCTGGCCGGTGTCCGGCATCGCTGCCGAGGGTCGGACGCAGCGTGGCCTTCCCGGCGTCGAGACGCGGCTCGTCGGCCGCTCGCGCGAGCTCGGTCTCGGCCGCGAAGCGCTCGAGGCGCTCCGCGCAGGCCGCGGCGGCGTCCTCGTCGTCTCGGGAGATGCCGGCATCGGCAAGACCCGCCTCCTCAACGAGCTGCGTGAGCTTGCCGAACGCGAAGGGAGCTCGTGGCTCGAGGGCCGTTGCGTCTCGTACGGCGAGTCGTTGCCGTACTGGCCGTTCCGCGACCTGCTGCGCGGGGAATGGATCGGCGCGGGAGTCGAGGAGCCGGAGCTGCGCGTCCGCGTCGGCCTCCGCCGCCGTCTCGAGCAGCTCTTCGCTGAGCAGGCAGGCGAGCTCTATCCGTACCTCGGCGGCCTGCTCGAGGTGGCGCTCGAGCACGAAGCTGCGGCGCGCACGTCGCAGCTCTCCCCGGAGGCGCTGCAATGGCGGACGTTTGAGGTCGTCGGCCAACTCTTCTTCCGGCTCGCGGAAGAAGCGCCGCTCGTAATCGCGCTCGAAGATCTGCACTGGGCCGATGCGACCTCGGTTCAGCTGCTCGAGCAGCTCCTCGCCCTTGCGGAGGACGCTCCGGTCTTGCTCGTCCTTTCTCTCCGTCCGGAGCGGGATCACCCTGCTTGGGGGTTGCGGGAGCATGCTGCCCGCGAGTTCCCGCATCTGCTGCGCGAGATCGACCTCGGCCCACTAGGGGACGCCGACGGCGAGCTGCTTGCGGCGCTCGTGGCTCCGGCGACGCTGCCAGCCGACCTGGAGCGCCGCGTCCTCGAGGCAGCCGACGGGAACCCGTTCTTCCTCGAGGAGCTCGTCCGTTCGCTCGCCGACGTCGGTGCGCTCGTCCGCATCGACGGAGGCTGGCGCTTGGACCACGCGGTCGAGGTCGAGGTGCCGCCGACCGTGGAGAAGGCGATCCTCGCGCGCCTCGACCGGCTCTCGCCACCTGCACGCGAGCTCGTCACGGCCGCATCCGCGCTCGGCCGCACCTTTGCGCTGCCGCTGCTCGAGGGCGTGCTCGGCGACCTTCCCGAAGATGCCCTCCACGAGCTGCAGCGGCTCGGTCTGCTCCGCCAGAGTCGGCGCTGGCCGCAGCCCGAGTACCGCTTCCGGCACGCCCTCATCCAGGAGACGGCGTACCGCACGCTGCTCGCCGAGCAGCGCACGCGCCTCCATCGCCGTGCCGCGGAATGGCTCGAGGAGCGGTATGCGGGTCGCGAAGCCGAGGTGCTCGGCCTGCTCGCGTACCACTGGCTGCGAGCCGAGGACGAGGAGAAGGCGGCGGGCTACCTGCTCCGCGCAGGAGACAAAGCGCGGCTCGAGTACGCGCTCGACGAGGCGATCGAGCACTACCGCGACCTGCTGCCGCTGCTCGAGCGCCGCGGCGAGCGGCAGGAGATCGCGCTCGTTCTCTTCAAGCTCGCGCTCGCATTGCACACGTCGCTTCGCTTCGGGGAGGCGAACGAGGCCTATCAGCGTGCCTTCGAGCACTGGACGCCGCCCGAGCCGCGCGCGGCGACCGAGCGCCTGCGCGTCGCAACGAGCTTCCTGCCGAACGACGTCGACCCGAAGAGCGCAATCGCGTGGCCGAACATCCAGACGTGCATGCAGCTCTTCGATCGCCTCGTCGAGGCCTGGCCGGAGCGGACGATCGTCCCGTCGCTCGCCGAGCGCTGGGAGATCTCGGACGACGGGCTTCGTTACGTCTTCCACCTGCGCGAAGGGCTGACCTGGTCGGACGGCACACCGCTCACCGCCCACGACGTCGAGTTCGGGATCAAGCGCGTTCTCGATCCAGAGAGTCCCGGCTCCTCGGTCGCCATCTACTTCGCGCTCGAGAACGGGGAGGAGACCTACCTCGGTGAGAACACCGACTGGGATTCGGTCGGGGTGCGCGCGCTCGACGATCGAACGATTGAGTTCCGACTGAACGCGCCGGCGCCGTACTTCATGAGCGTCATGAACCGGCCCGACGGCGGGCCGCAGCCGCGTCACGCGATCGACGGCGTGGCCGAGGCCCGCGTCGTCAGTGGTGCGTTCGAGGTCGCCGAGCGGACGGACGAGCGGCTCGTGCTGCGGAGGCGCTCGGCGCGGCCGGGGAACGTCGTGGAGGTCGAGCTCTACCGGACGGCAATCGCCGACGCGCTGCCGGAGTACGAACGGGGCGAGACCGACCTCATCCTCGTTCGCTACACGCCGCGGCTGGCCGACTTGATGCCGGGTGCGGTGCGCGAGGACGCCGTCCTCGGCTCGCCTGCGTGGTCGGCGTACATCCGCTTCGACCACACCCATCCCGTGGCCGGGAACGTCGAGCTTCGGCGCGCGCTCGCGCACGCAATCGACCGCGATGCGCTCGCGGCCGTGTGCCCCGCGAACCTCGTCGTCGCGAGCGGCGGAGTCGTGCCACCGGCGCTTCAGGGCCACACGCCCGACATTGCGCTCCGCTACGACCCCGATCTGGCGCGCGAGTGTCTCGCGAGGTCCGGATACGACGGAACGCTGGAGCTCGCCGGGATGATGGTGTGGGACGACATCCTCGAAGCGATCGCTGGCAGTTGGCGCGACGTTTTCGGTGATCGCGTGTCTGTCTCTTCCTGGTCGTGGCTGGAAGAAGAGGCGCGCTCCCTCGGCACGCGCATCGATACGGCTCCGATCCGGATCACGGGTTGGCTGCCCGGCTACCCGGATCCCGAGTACTACCTTCGGCTGCTCTTCCAGTCGACGAGCCGGACGAACGAGGGCGGCTTCGCGGATCCGGTCTTCGACGAGCTGATCGAAGCCGCGCGGCAGGAGCGCGGCGACCGCGGGCGCCTCGAGCGCTTCCACGAGGCCGACCGCTACGCGGTCGCCGAGCGCGTGGCCGTGATCCCGCTCGTCTACGGCCGGAGCACAGCGTTTGTTCGGCCGCACGTGCGCGGCTGGTGGGAGTTCGGCAAGAGCTCCGCGAACTTCGCCGACCTCGTCGTCGAGCGGCCCGGCGGCTGATGTAGATTCCCGCCGTGCTCGCCGCGCTCTTCCACATGCTCTTCGCCGAGGAGACGGCTGCCGAGGAGGGGAAGAAGGTCGTCCTCCTGATGCTCGCGACGGGCGGCGTCTTCGTCTGCGTGATCGCGCTCGGCGAAGCAGCCCACTGGGCGGCGAAGCAGCGCCGCCGCCGTCGCGGCTAGGCCGGCACCGGCGCCCCGAAGAACTCCGCGAGCGGGACAGTCCCCGCAACCGTGCCGAGGAAGCGGTTCGTCCGCTCCTGGTCGCCGCGAAGCGACGCGAAGAGCGCCTGCTGTTCGGCCCCCGGCGGCGCGAGCGAGGCGAACTCGTATGTGAGCTCGTACATCGGGCGCGTCTCCTCGTTGCGGATGCGCTCGTAGCCCGCGAGGGCTTCGCCGAGCGGCTGCGACCCGGTGAAGCCGACGTCGAGTGCGGCGGCGAGCAGCTCTGCGTCGCGGAACGCGTCGGTGATGCCCTGCGCGGTGATCGGATCCTTGTGGTAGCCGGCGTCGCCGACCAGCGCCCAGCCCGGTCCGTACGGCCTGCGGTAGTAGAAGGGGAGGTCGCCGATCCCGTAGAAGCGGTCGGCGCGCTCGCCGGTCGCGAGCCGCTCTGCGAGTGGCGGCGCGAGCGCGAGGGCGTCGTGGAAGCTCTCCTCGACGTTCGCGCGTACCGCGTGGAACTCGTCCTTGGGCCAGAAGACGATGACGATCCGCAGGCCGTCGTTCGTCGCCGCTCCGCCCATGACCATCCGTCCTTGGCGCGGATAGAGCTCCACGTCCCCTTCCTCGATTCCACTCCAGTAGGTGTAGTACGCGCAGGCGAGGCCGCGCCGAGCGTCGTATTCGGGAGCCTCGACGGCGCGGGCGACGCACGAGTTGCGGCCGTCCGCGCCGATCACGACACGCGCCCGCTCGACCGTCTCCCCGTTGCGGATGCCCACGACAGCGCCGTCCTCGAAGACGAGCCCGTCGACCGGGAAGCCGGTTCGCACCTCGGCCCCGGCTTCGGCGGCCGCCTCCACGAGGAGCGCGTCGAGCACGGTGCGGCGTGGCGCATATGCCTCGGCCATGCCGTCAATGGGAAGGGGCGACCCGGTCAGCGCGAACGGGCCGACGTCGAAGACGAGGCCGCGCGACGGCGGGCAGCCGGTGGCGATCAGGCGCTCGAGCAGGCCCCAGCGCTGCAGGCGTGCGACGCCCGGCTGGTGAATGTAATGCGTCGACAGCGTGTCGCTGGGGAAGGTCGCGCGATCCACCAGGAGCACGCGGTGACCCTGACGGGCGAGGAGCATTGCGGTCGGGGAGCCTGCGGCGCGCGCTCCGACGATGATGGCGTCGTACATCTCCGGCCTCCTCCGCTAAACTACGGAACATAGCTATTATAAGCTACGGAACATAGCTTTGTCAAGCCGTGAAGACCTCACCCTGTTCTCGTACGAGACGCTCGCCCTCGTCGGCCGTGGCGGAGCCGGCGCACACGATCTCCTCCAGATGGCGAAGCACGGCCGCTTCCTCGCGTGGGCTGGCGAGAGCCAGTACTACGTCGAGCCGAAGCGCCTCGCGAAGCTCGGCTACCTCGAAGCGCGCAAGGAGCCTGGCAAGACCCGCGAAAGGACGGTCTACACGCTCACGGACAAGGGCTTGGACGCGTTGCGCGAATGGGTGCGGACGCCGGTCGGTTACACGCCGTTCAAGAGCGACGCCCTCATCCGGCTCCTCGCGACCGACCTCGTCGGCGAGGCCGCAGTGCTCGAGGGCTTCGTCGGGTTGAGCGCCGACCTCGAGGACATGCGTGGTCGCGTGCAGGAAGCCGCAGAGCGGGCCAAGACGCTGCCGCACCGCGAGAAGTACCTGAACCTCGGCCTCCACTTCGTCGAGGGCGTGATCGACCTCTACGATGAGCTCCTCGAGAGCGTCGAGCGAGACTTCGATTCCAGCGGGCCGTCGTAGACTCGCGGCGTGTCCGAGCTGCCGCGCGGCACCGTCACGTTTCTGTTCACGGACATCGAGGGGTCGACGCGGCTTCTCGACGAGCTCGGCGCGGAGGCGTACGGCGCTGCGCTGGCCGAGCACAGGCGAGTGCTGCGCGACGCGTTCGAGCGTCACGGCGGCGTCGAGGTCGACACGCAGGGAGACGCGTTCTTCGTCGCCTTCCCGACCGCGCCGGCCGCGCTCGAGGCGGCGTGCGAGGCGCAAGGCGAGCTCGACCTGCCGGTGCGCATGGGTCTCCATACCGGCACGCCGCTGCTCACAGAGGAGGGGTACGTCGGCACCGACGTCCATCGCGCGGCCCGCATCGCTGCCGCCGGTCACGGTCGCCAGGTGCTCGTGTCGGCGGCGACCGCAGCTCTCGTCGGCGCGGGCGAGCTTCGCGACCTCGGTGAACACCGGCTCAAGGATCTGAGCGCGCCGGAGCGCATCTTCCAGCTAGGCGAGCACGACTTCCCGTCGCTGAAGACGCTCCATCGGTCGAACCTGCCCGTTCCTGCGACTCCCTTCCTCGGGCGCGAGCATGAGCTCGCCGAGGTTCGGGGACTGCTCGGGCGCGAGGATGCGCGACTCCTCACGCTCACGGGCGCCGGTGGGTCGGGGAAGACGCGGCTCGCGCTCCAGGCGGCCGGTGACGCTGCGGACGCGTACCCCGACGGCGTGTGGTGGGTGCCGCTCGCGCCGCTGACGGATGCCGCCGACGTGGGGCCGGCGGCCGTCCGCGCGCTCGGCGGCGGCGGGACGCTGACGGAGATCGTCGACGGGCGCCGCCTGCTGCTCTTGCTCGACAACTTCGAGCACCTCGTCGAGGCTGCACCGGAGGTCGCCGCCTTTCTCGCTGGGTGCCCACAGGCGGACGTGCTCGTGACGAGTCGCGAGCGGCTGCGGATCCAGGGTGAGCAGGTCTACCCGGTGCCGGTGCTCGAGCGGGCACAGGCGAAGCGCCTCTTCGTCGCCCGTGCGCAGGCCGCGCAGCCGGACTTCGAGCCGGACGCGCACGTCGAGGAGCTGTGCGAACGACTCGATGACCTGCCCCTTGCGCTCGAGCTCGCGGCGGCGCGCGTCCCGCTCCTCACGACGGCGCAGCTCGTCGAACGGCTCCGCGACCGTCTCGACCTCCTGCGTGGCGGCCGCGACGCCGATCCGCGGCAGGCAACGCTGCGAACCACGATCGAGTGGAGCCACGACCTGCTCGACGACGACGAGAAGCGCCTCTTCCGGCGGCTCGCTGCTTTCGCCGGCGGCTGCACGCTCGAAGGGGCCGAGGAGATTGCGGATGCCGACCTCGACACACTGCAAACCCTCCTCGACAAGAGCCTCGTTCGCTTCAGCGAGGGCCGCTACTGGATGCTCGGGACTATCAGGGAGTTCGCAAGCGAGCGTCTCGCGGAATCCGGCGAAGCCGACGAGATTCTCGGCCGTCTGGCCACCCGGCTGCTCGTCATCGGGGAGTCCGCGCTCCTCACCTCCGAAAGCGAGCCGGGCGAGCGTCCCGAGCTCGTCCGGCCGGAGCTGGACAACTTCCGCACGGCTATCGACTGGGCACGTGACCACGATCCGGAGCTCGCCCTCCGGCTCGCGGTGAGCCTGGAGCTGTTCTGGGTGCTGCACGACCCGTTCGACGGCGCGCGGAGGCTCGCTGCTGTTCTCGAGACCGACGTCGCGGTCCCGCCCGTGCTGCGCGCGCAGGCACTACGGGCACTGGCCGAAGCCGCCTATACGGCAGGCGACCCCGAAACCGCTTCGAGTGCCATGGCGGAGAGCTTCGCCGAGTTCGAGCGAATCGGCGACGAAAGAGGCATCGCGATCCTGCGCCACCGCCTCGGCGTCGAGGCGCGGGCTGCGGGTGACCTCTCTCGTGCCCGGCACCTGTTCGAGGCGAGCCTCGCTACCTGCAGGCGGCTGCCCAATCCAAAGCTCGAGGGCGACTGCATGCGCAGCCTCGCGAGGATCGAGTGGATGGACGGCAACCTCGCGCGCGCGGAGGATCTGCTCGAACGGAGCATCGCCTTGCTCGAGCAGATCGGACACACCTGGCTCCTTCAAGGTGCGCTGCTCGAAAGTGCGGACCTCGCGCGCGATCTCGGCCAGATGGAGAAGGGGGAGGAGCGCGCTCGCGAAGGGCTCCGGCTCGCCAATAAGCTCGGCGACAGGCAGGGGACGGTCTACGCAGTTGCGACGCTCGCTCAGTTCTCTACGGCACTTGGCCGGCTCGAGCGTGCGGGTCGCCTGTGGGGCGCGCTCGAAGCCGAGGCCGAGCGGGCACCTGTCGGGACCTGGGAGAGCCAGCGGGACGAGACCGCGGAGACGGTCGTCCGCGACGACCCGGAGTTCGAGAAGGGTCGAGAGGTAGGGCGCGCGCTGTCGCTGGACGATGCCGTCGCCTACGGCCTCTCCCTAGACTGACGCCCGATGGCGGCGCGCGACCTCCGAGACTGGATCGCGCTGCTCGAGCGCGAGGGAGAGCTCGTCCGCGTCTCTGCCGAGGTCGACCCCGACCTCGAGATCACCGAGATCGTCGACCGCACGGTGAAGACCGGTGGGCCGGCGCTCCTGTTCGAGCACCCGACGGGATCCGAGCATCCGCTCCTGATCAACCAGTTCGGCACCGAGCACCGCATGTGTCTCGCGTTCGGCGTCCAGCGGCTCGACGACGTCGCGCGGCGCGTGGCCGACGTCCTCGAGATGCAGCCGCCGAGCGGGCTGATGGAGAAGGTGCGTGGGCTGCAGAAGCTGAAGTCGATCGCCGACTCGCGCCCGAAGACGGTGGGCAAGGGCGTCTGCCAGGAGATCGTCCTGCGCGGCGACGACGTGGACCTTGGCCTTCTCCCGATCCAGCGCTGCTGGCCGGGGGACCCCGCGCCGTTCATCACCCTCCCGGCCGTGATCACACACGACCCGCGCACAGGTGGCCGCAACGTCGGCATGTACCGGATGCAGGTCGTCGACCGGAACACCACGTTCATGCACTGGCAGATCCACAAGGACGGCCGCGCCGATTACCTCGCGACGGACGGCCGCATCGAGGTTGCCGTCACGCTCGGGCTCGACCCGATCACCGCCTACTCCGCAAGCGCGCCGCTGCCGAAGCACGTGGACGAGCTGATGCTCGCCGGCTTCCTGCGCGGAGAGCCGGTCGAGCTCGTGAAGGGCGTCAGCGTCGGCATCGAGGTTCCCGCGCGGGCGGAGATCGTGCTCGAGGGCTACATCGAGAAGGACGAGGTCGGCGACGAGGGTCCGTTCGGCGACCACACCGGCTACTACACCGCCGCCGAGCCGTTCCCCGTGTTCCACGTCACCGCGCTCACCATGCGGCGCGACGCGATCTACCCCTCGATCATCGTCGGCAAGCCGCCCCAGGAGGACGCCTGGCTCGGCAAGGCGACAGAGCGGATCTTCCTCCCGGCCGTGCGCGCGAGCGTGCCCGAGATCGTGGATTACGACCTGCCGGTATCCGGCGCCTTCCACAACTGCTGCATCGTCTCGATCCGCAAGCAGTTCCCCGGCCACGCTCGGAAGGTGATGTCGGCGATCTGGGGTCTCGGGATGCTGAGCCTGACCAAGTGCATCGTCGTCGTCGACGAGCACGTCGACGTGCACGACTACGCGGCGGTGCTCTTCTACGCCGGCGCCAACGTCGACCCGAAGCGCGACGTCGTGCTCGGCGAGGGACCGGTCGACCACCTCGACCACGCGCCCGAGCGGCAATTCGTCGGCGGCAAGCTCGGCATCGACGCTACGGCGAAGTGGCCGGAGGAGGGCGCGCGTCCGTGGCCCGACGAGATCGAGATGAGCTCAGAGATCAAAGAGCGCGTCACTCGGCGTTGGTCGGAGTACGGCCTGGGCTAGTTCTCCGCTCGCGGCATCCGCCTTTCCGATAAGACTTCGACCTGGTGGAGCCGGAGCAGCCGAGTCCCGACCACGAGCAGGAGTCGCTCCACGAGGAGCCGCATCTGCCGCCGCCGACGCTGTGGCCCATTGGCTTCGCGATCGGCATCGTCGTCGTCCTCGTAGGGCTCATCATCAATCCCGAGCTGATCTCCTCGATCGGCGGCGCGATCACCATCGTCTTCGGCTTCCTCTGGGCGCGCGACGCAACGGCCGAGCTGCGCGGCGAGCCGCTCGTCATCGAGCCCGAGCGGCGCGAGATGCGCGAAGCGGGTGAGGGGATGACGGCGCCGCCGGCCGACCAGCAGGGAGTCGCACTGCCGCATGTCCCGGAGACCGCGGTCACGCGCAGCCGCTTCCTCGAGGGCGCCACGCTCGGCCTCGGTGGTGTGATCGGCGGCGTCATCACCGTTCCGGTGGCGGGCTTCGCGCTCCTGCCGTCCTTCCTCAGCCAGAAGCAGCACAAGGTCGATCTCGGCCCGCTCTCCTCGTTCCCGCTCGGCGAGTGGTTCGTGGCGACGTTCGTCGTCGACCCGGCTCAGGGCGAGGTCTCCCGCCGCACCGCCTTCATCCGGAACAACGGCACGGCACCGGACCCCAAGACGAAGAAGCCGGTGCCGAGCTTCACGATCATCTCGAACCGTTGCGCCCACCTCGGCTGCCCCGTGCAGGCGAACGGCCCGACCGGCGCGATCCTCGGCAAGAAGACCGTGACCGAGCACACGAAGAACGGGAAGATCAAGCTCGACCCGGTCGTCCCCGCCGGCTACGGCTGCCCGTGCCACGGCGGCCAGTACGACGTCGAGGGGAACCGCACGGCCGGCCCGCCGGTGCGCGCGCTCGACCGCTACTCGTTCGAGATCGACAACGGCCGCCTGATCCTGCTCAGCACGTACTCGGTCTCGCACGTGGTAGGCACCGGCGCCGACGCCAAGATCTACAAGTACAAGCCGGCCGGCCCGGGTGAGCACATCGACGGGCCCGAGCAGTGGCTCTATCCCCTCCAGCCTCCTCACCACTGATGGCAGTCAGACGGAAGCCGACGAAGGCCGAGCTCCGCCGGCAGAAGATGGAGGAGCTCGTCCTGTACCCGCTCGACTGGCTAGAGGAGCGGTCGGGCCTGGTCGGGGGTGTCCGCTACTTCCTCTTCCGCAACGTCCCGGCGGACATCAACTGGATGCAGACGCTTGGCTCGGCCGCGCTCACCGCGTTCCTCGTGCAGACGATCACCGGCGTGATCCTCGCGATGTACTACGACCCGTCGGCGGCGACGGACCCCCACACGGGCAAGCCGGTCGCCTGGGAGTCGATCGTCAACATCACCGACCACGTGTTCATGGGCTGGCTCGTGCGCGGCATGCACCGCTGGGGCGCCAGCGTCTTCATCATCCTGATGTTCCTGCACATGGGCCGCGTCTTCCTCTTCGGCGCGTACAAGTACCCGCGCGAGCTGAACTGGATCATCGGCGTCCTCATCCTCGTGATGGGGATGATGGAGGGCTTCACGGGCTACCTCCTGCCGTGGGACCAGACGGCGTACTGGGCGACCGTCGTCGGGATCAACCTGAACGGGACGGCGCCCTTCTTAGGGCCGTGGTTAGCCCAGTTCTTACGCGGCGGACAAGAGATCGGCGGGGAGACGCTTACGCGCTTCTACTCGCTCCACATGCTCGTGATCCCGGGCGCGATCATCGCCCTCATCACGCTGCACCTCTACCTCGTGATCCGGCTCGGCGTCACCTCGCCGCCGTGGTCGAAGGACGCCGCGGGACGGGAGCCGGTGGAGGACGAGGCGCCGCTGCGGCCGGGTCTGACGCGGCCGGTCCCACGCGCTGAGCCGGGAGGTCGCACCTAATGGCTGCCGTCCCGAAGGAGAAGCCGTCGCGGGTCGACGAGAACCGCGCGCATTTCGCGCGCTACAAGAAGGACGTCAAGGAGCGCGGGAAGCCGTTCTACCCGTACGCGATGTTCCACGACACGATCATGAGCCTCGTCGTCGTGGTCACGATCGTCGGACTTGCCGCGATCTGGAAATGGTCGGCGTTCGGGCCGCACCACGACCCGACGCACAAGGGTCTCCTCGGCCCCGAGGTCGATCCGCC
>DASSLB010000248.1:0-6892 GCA_035689945.1 Gaiellaceae bacterium
TCTCTGCGGCACGATGATCGAACTGCCGCGTGCGGCGCTCCGCGCCGACGAGATCGCCGAGGTCGCGGACTTCTTCTCCTTCGGCACGAACGACCTCACGCAGACCGCGCTCGGGATGTCGCGCGACGACGCGGAGGGGAAGTTCCTCACCTTCTATCTCGAGGACGGCGTGCTCGAGCGGAACCCATTCGAGGTGCTCGACCAGGACGGCGTCGGCGACCTGATGCGGATCGCGGTCGAGCGGGGGAGGAAGACGAAGCCGGAGATCCATCTCGGCATCTGCGGCGAGCACGGCGGCGAACCGAGCTCGGTGGAGTTCTGCCATCGCATCGGACTCGACTACGTGAGCTGCTCCCCGTACCGCGTCCCGCTCGCGCGCCTCGCCGCAGCTCAGGCGGTGCTCAAGGAGGCGCACCGCGCGGAGTACGTCCAGGCCGGCGGCTAGCGCCGGCTACGCGTAGCCGCGCACTTTCAGGTACGCCACCGCGACGCTGCCGACCGCGACGGCGACCAACCCCAGGACGCCGGTGAGGCCGAGGTGTCCCATCGCCGCGCGGCCGCGCTCTCGCCAGCCGGCGTACGCAAGCGTGATCAGGATCCCGCCGATCAGGCCACCGATGTGCCCGCCCCAGGAGATGTTCGGGATCGCGAACGAGATGACGAGGTTGATCCCGATCCATGTCGCCGCGTTGCCCGCGAGTCGCCCCGTCACCTGCCATTCGATGATCAGCATCGCGCCGAGGATCCCGAAGATCGCGCCCGACGCGCCGACGACCGGCTGGAACGGCGCTTGCAGCACGGCGCCCGCGGCGCCGGCGAGACCTGAGACGAAGTACAGGCCGAGGTAGCGCGCCCTCCCGAGGTACTGCTCGACGGGCGTCCCGATCACCCAGAGCGCGTACATGTTGAAAGCGATGTGGAGGATCGATCCGTGGAGGAACATCGAAGTCACGAGCCGGTACCACTGGTGGTCGTGCGCAAGGTCGCCGAAGGGCGCCAGGCCTCCCAGATGCGAGTTGGAGCCCACGAGCACGAACTTGTCGAACAGAGAACCGCCGGGCGCGTTAAAGCCGCCGCCTTGCGAGGCCGTGATGAGGTAGATCGCGACGTTGATCGCGATCAGCGCTCGCGTGATCGGCGCACTCCCGGAGGCCAGCGCGATGCCCGGCGCGCGCCGCACAGGACGCGGCTTCAGCCGAGTCGCCGGGCCGCGTCGAACCCCCGCGTGGTCGGGGCAGCGGATTCCCACCGGCGCAAATGTCGCGCAGTCGGCGCAGATCGGCCGCCCGCAGTCCGAGCAGGAGAGCCCCGTCTCGCGATCCGGATGCCGGTAGCAGTAGCGGGGCTCGGCCGTCGACATCGGGACTAGCCTAGTCCGGCCAATGCGTGTCCATGTCGCCTTCACCCCGGGAGAGCAGACGCCCGCTCCGGTCGGAATCGTCGTCGACGTCCTCCGCGCGACCTCGACGATCTGTCAGGCGCTGGCCTCCGGTTACGAGCGCGTTCTCTGCTGCGCCGAGATCGACGAGGCGCGGGCTCTCGCCGAAACAGAAGGACCGGCGAAGCTCGCGGGCGAGCGGCGGCTCGAGCACATCGAGGGCTTCGACTTCGGCAACTCTCCCAGTGAGCTCGAAGGCCGGCCCGCCGCCGAGACGCTAATCCTCACGACGACGAACGGCACACGCCTGCTGGTCGCGGCCGCACAGCGCTTCGAACGCGTCTACGTCGGCTCCCTCCTCAACGTCGACGCCGTTGCGGCCGCGGCACGAGAGAGCGGGGAGGACGTCGCGGTGCTCTGCGCCGGCGTTCTCGGCGAGCTGGCGCTGGACGACGCGTACTGCGCCGGCTGCATCGCAGAGGCGCTCGGCGGCGAGCCGGAGGACTCGGCGTGTGCAGCGATCCTGCTCGCGCATAGCTTCCCCAATGCGCTCGAGGGACTTGGCTCGAGCCGTAGCGCCGCGAATCTGCGCCGACACGGCCTCGAGGCCGACGTCGAACGGTGCGCGCGGGAGAACGACCTCGACGTCGTTCCCCGCTACGTCCGCCGCGTCGGCCCCGCGGCCGAAGTGGCCGTCTGACTACGAGTTCATGCGGATCGCGACGTCGTACTTCGAGACCGACGTGCGCTGACCCGGCGTGTCCGGAGTCGGCATGGCGTCGAGGATCTCGTCGGCCTTTCGGTAGTCGTCCTCGTTGTCGACGATCACGATCGCGAGCGACCGTTCGCCGGCTGGATCGTGGAGGACGAGGAGCTCGCTTGCAGGCATTCCCTCCGGCGGCTCGCCACTCTCGACCTGGCTCTTCAACGCCGCGATCCGGTCCGAGCCGACTCCCTCGAACGAAACGACACGTGCGAGTGCCATTCAAGCCTCCTTGGTGGATTTGCGTGTGAGCCTACGCGTCTGCGGCGAGCTCGGCCAGCGTCGTCACGGTGCGCCAGCTGCGAAGCGTGGCAGGCACACCGAGCAACCTCTCGATGCGTGCACCCGAGAGGCGGGAGCCGTGAACCCCCGCGGCAGTCGGAGGTAGACATTTGCGCCGGGCGAGCACGGCAACGTCGGCGCCGGCGACTTCGAGCCGAGCGGCAGCGGCCTTCGCCGGACGAGCGGCGAGGAAGGCGACGTGCGTCTCTGACGTGTCGGCACCGTACGGATGCGCCGCCACCAGCGCGGCGAGCTCTCGCGGCTTTCGCAACATGACGGTGGCGGCGACGCCGAACGCGTCGGCGATGAGGCTTTCGAGCTCGGCGGACAGGGCGGCCGCGCTCCGAGGACCGTCGAGGAGGACGTTGCCGCTCGCGACGTACGTCCGGACATCTCCGTAACCCGCCGCCTCGAGCCGCGCCCGGAGCTCGGCCATCGGCACCTTGTTCCGAGCCCCGAGGTTGACGGCGCGGAGCAGCGCCACCCATCTCATCGGCGGCGCTGGCCGCGCCGCAGCGCGTCGAGGCGGCGGCGCTCGAGCTTCGTCGGCCGCGCGCCGAGGTCGGCGCCGAGCGGTTTGGCGAGCCGCCGTTCCAAGGCGTGCCGCTCGCGGGCCTCACGCGACTCGGGTGTCTCCTCGTAGAGCGTCGCGGCAACCTTGGCCGACCCGCGCCGCTCGGCCAGGCCTTTGACGACCACGACGTGGCGCACGGTTCCGCGGACGATCTCGAGCGTCTCGCCGGGCGCGATCTCGCGCGCAGGCTTTACCCGCTCGCCGCCCACCTTGACGTGACCCGCGAGGACGAGGTCCGTCGCCGCACTCCGCGTCTTCGCGAAGCGCGCAGCCCACAGCCACTTGTCGAGGCGCACCCGTTCCACAAGTTCATCTTGACGGGCCTGTCCCATCACTGTAGAAGCGCTCCGCGCTTGAACTGCGATTCAAATAACGGTTTGCGATACTCCCGCGATGCCGGGCGGCACGGCTCTTTTCAGGCTCGATGACGGCGAGGTAATGCACTTGCCGGAGAAGGATCTGACGCAGATCTATGAATTGCTTTGGACGCTCGCGCCGAAGGTGGGGGCTGTGTCCTTGGCCGCAGTAATACGCGGTGCGACCAGAGACTCTGCACGTTTTGGAGCACCGATCGATCTGACCGAGTCGCAAAGCAAGGTGCTGCGGGAGGCCATGGGGATACTCAAGCCCGACTAGCAACGTCCGCTGGGCGAGCGAGGAACGTGGGAAGAGGTCATCCGTGCTCGGGACGACATCTACAAGCTCGTTGCGCGCGCCCAGGTCACGCGGCATCACCGCCGCGAGGCGCGTTTCTACAGCGAAGGGATACTTCCCATCTTGACAGGAGAACACCTGTTCGTATAGAACATCTGTTCCCATGATCGCCTGTCTGACCATCCCAGGGCTCGAGTTGAAGGCGGCGTTGCGCCGGACGCCGACCCTCTCGCTGCGTCCGGCGGCGCTGGCGCCCGCTCCACAGGGGGAGCCGCTGATCGGGCCGGTGACGGCGTCCGCCGAGACAGCCGGTGTGCAGCCGGGAATGCGGCTGGGGGAGGCGCTCGCCACGTGTCCGGAGCTCGCGCTCGTCGAGCCTGACGTGGCAGGCGCCGAACTCGCCTGGGAGGAGATCGTGCACGCGCTCGAGGACGCCGGCTTCTCTGTCGACCCGGCTTCGCTCGGCGTCGCGTACTTCGAGACACGCGGAGTCGAACGGCTCTACGGAGGCCTCGAGCCGGCGCTGAGGCGCGCGCTCGCGGCCGTCGGCACGGAGTGGGACGCGCGCATCGGTGCGGCCGGGCGGCGCTTCGCCGCGCTCGCAGCGGCGTCGGTCGCGCGACCGGGGCAGACAGTCGTCGTCGCCGACGATGACCTGCCGCAGTTCCTCGCGCCGCTACCGCTCACGCTTCTGCCTCTCGAACGCGGTCGTTACGAAGAGCTCGAAGCCCTTGGAGTTCGCAAGCTCGGGCAGCTTGCCGGGCTTCCGGGTGGCGCCGTCGCCGAACGTTTGGGGCCGGACGGCCGGCGCGCCTGGGGCCTGGCGAGAGGTGGAACGGCCGCGCGCGTGCGCGGCCGTCGCCCGTCCGCCGCCGTCGCCGCCTCGCTCGAGTTCCCGGAAGCGGTCGGCAACGAGCTGACGCTGAGGCGCGCGCTCGCGGGGCTCGTCGAGACGGCGCTCGCGCGGCCCGAGCGACGCGATCGGTTCGTCCGCAAGCTTGCACTCGCAGCTCGCTTGGAGAGCGGCGGCTCGTGGCGGAGAACGCTGACCTTGCGCGAGCCGAGCGCCGACCCCGACCGCATCCGCGTCGCGGTTTCACCGCGACTCGCCGAGCTGCCGGGACCGGTCGTCGAGCTCCGCCTTGAGCTCGTCGAGCTGACCGCGCCCACCGGCAACCAGCTCGAGCTGCTAGCTGCCGGCGCCGAGGACCGCTCCCGCCTGCGGGACGGGTTGCGCCAGGTGCGGGCGAGCACCGGCTCCGGCTCCGTCTGCACCGTCGTGGAGGTGGCGCCATGGTCACGCGTGCCGGAGAGCCGCGCGCTGCTCGTGCCGAAGGACGAGTAGTCGCCCGCTTCAACGCGCCGCGTGCGGCACGGGTCGAGGCGAACGCGAACGGCACGCCGCTCGAGGTCAACCACCGCGCTGTCGCACTCGTGCGTGAGGAGTGGCGCGTCGTCGACCGGTGGTGGACGGAGAAGCCCGTCATCCGCGGCTACTTCGAGGTCGTGCTCGAGAGCGGCGAGAACACCGTCGTCTTCCACGACGGCACGGGCGGCGGCTGGTTCACGCAGCGCGGGGCATGAGCGAGTTCACCGAGGTGGAGCGGGAGGAGATCGCGGTGCAGTTCGTCCGCGTTCCTGACGGGCTGGACGAGATCGGACGCGCCTGGAACAGGCTCGAATTGGTCGTCGCACTCCGCGGGAGGCACTTCTACGGCGCCTACGACCCGGTCGCCGACGACTACCGGGCCTGCGTCGAAGTGCGGGAAGGCGACGAGCTCATGTCCGGCTCGAGTTGGGCACGCTTCCCGGCGGGCGCTTTCTCCGCGCTCGGCTACGTGGCAAGCCGCCTGCCGTCTACGAGCAGATCGGGCCGACATTCGACGAGCTGGCGCGGCAGGCGAAGCCGGACGAGAGCCGGCCGAGCCTCGAGCACTACCGGCGACACGACGAAATCGACCTACTCCTGCCGATCTAACGAGTTGCGGAGCATTCGCGCCGCCGCCTCGGGATCGTCGGCGTCCCGGACGGCACGGACGACTGCGATGCCCGGAGCGCCCGCAGTCGCTACTTCGGCAACGTTGGTGTGGTCAATGCCGCCGATCGCGAACCAGGGAACGGCCAGCGTTGCCGCCGCTGCGCGAACGAGATCGAGACCGCCCGCGATCGCGTCTGCCTTCGTCGACGTCGCGAACGCGGTAACTCCGACGTAGTCGGCACCGCCGACTGCGTCGAGCTCGCCGCGCGTCGAAGCCGAGACCCCGATCAGCCGGTCCGGCCCGAGGCGCGCCCGCGCCTCCTCGACCGGCGTGTCCCCGCGGCCGACGTGGACACCGTCCGCACCGCACGCCTCGACGAGATCGGGCCGGTCATTGAGGACGAAGAGCGCGCCGTGCACGTCGCACGCCGCCCGGAACGGAGCTGCTGCAGCTACGAGCGCCTCGTCGCCGAGCCCCTTCTCGCGGAGCTGGACGATGTCGACCCCGCCCCGCAGCGCTGCACCGAGCAGCGAGCTGGGATCTTCGCCGTGCGGCCGCGCCTCGAGGACGAGATAGAGGCATGAGCGGACAAGGCGCTCACGGCGGGCGGGGCCGTCCATGGCGCGCCACGCTACTTGCTCATCAGGCGTTCAGATTGAAGAGGCAAGCTTCGCAGAAGAGTCTGCGTGCGTCTCTTCCTCCCTTTCCTGCTCGCGGCCGTGGCGACGTTGGTAGCCGCCTGCGCCGGCGGCGGCGGTCATGCCACCACGACCGGCCGCACGGACCCGAAGGCCCACCATCCGCGTCGCGGGCACACCACAACGACCGCGCCACAGTCGGCCACTCGACTGTTCTCCCACCCGCTCACAAGAGCTCACCTCGCGCCCGGCTCGGATCCGTCCGTGCTACCGGGTGACGTGCTGATCGCCGACCGGTCGAACAACCGTCTTCTCGTCGTCGACCCGCAGGGACGCATCGTCTGGCAGTTCCCACATCCGGGCCAAGGCGGCCTACCGATTCCCGACGACGCCTTTTTCTCGCCCGACGGCCGCGAGATCATCGCCACCGAGGAAGACGTGTCAGCCGTGACGGTCATCGACGTCGCCACCGGCGGCATCGCTTATCGCTACGGCCAGGTCGGCGTACCAGGCAGTGGGCCGAATCATCTGTCGAACCCGGACGACGCCATGATGCTGCCGGACGGCTCGATCGTTCTCGCAGACATCAAGAACTGCCGCCTCCTCGTGCTCCGTCCGCCGTCG
>DASSLB010000249.1:0-11228 GCA_035689945.1 Gaiellaceae bacterium
GAGCGCGATCACGAGGAAGCGCCCGTAGATCGACGGGTCGTAGAAGACCGAGTTGACGCGGAAGAGGGCCTGGTAGGTGTTGCCGATCTGAAGCTTCGCGTTCTCGAAGATCGTGCGCGTCTCGTACTGGTAGAAGCCGACAGCGGCGAAAACGAGCGCCATCACGACGAGCTGGCCATAGAGGAGCCGGAGCCTCGGCTGCGACCACGGCAGGCGGGCGATCGAGAGCGCAAGGATCGTCAACGGAACGTAGAAGGCGAGCAGGTCGATCGCCGCCGCGTGGACGTCGACGCTCCATCCGACCGAAAGGCCGATCCAGACGAGGTAGAGCGCCAGCGGCCAGGAGGCGAGGCCGAGCTCTCGCGCCCGCTCGTCGCCGTCGACCAGCTCCCACAGCATGAGCAGGGCCGCTCCGAGCGCGACGGCATAGAGCGGTACGAGGAGGTTGTGGTGCGCGAAATGCACCCGCAGCGGGATGAACGCGAGCATGCCGTAGGCGACGAACCAGGGCTCGCGCCGGAAGAGCCACGCGAGAAGCGGGCCTCCGACAATCGCTCCACCGATCGCGGCGAGGAGCTCCGGGACGCTTGCCGGCGAGAACGACGCGATCAGCAGGATCGTGCCGGTCCCGGCGTAGCAGAGGCCCGCGATCCGGTTCCGGCGCGTGCGCGCGACGAGCAGGACGGCGAGGCCTAGGCAGGCGATCGGGCCTGCGAGCTCGGCGAGCCCGATCACTTCGCCCGCACTCGCACGAGTATCGCCGCGGAGTGCCCGTGCTCCGCCACGACGAGCCGGTACGTGCCCGGGGTGGTGGGTGCGTGCAGCCGCAGCACCTTCCCTCGCTTGGCGCCGTGCCGACTCGCGAGGCGCCACGTGACTCGCGCCGCGGTCGTCTGCACGTGCACGGTCAGCCGCCCGCCCGACCGCACCGAGATCTGTCGCGGCGAGATGAGGACGTAGCGGACGACGACGCTGACGTGTTTTCGCCCCTCGACGGGCGTCTCGTTGCCGGCGAGGTCGCGTGCCGCGACCGAGAGGATGTACGTCCCCTCGGAAACGGCGTTGCCGTCGATCGCGCCGCCCCACTTGACCTTTCCGGTCGTTCGGGTCGGTCGTCCGACGACGAGCCGGCGATGGCCGAGGTAGAGAACGGCATGCGCCGCCTCGTTGAAGGCATAGGCGATCGCGACCGAGCGGCCGGGGCCGGCCAAGAGAACTGCCTTCCCGCGACTCGCCGAGAGGACCTTCGGAATCTGCGTGTCGAGGAGGATCGAGTTCGGCAAGAGATACGTGTGGCGCGCGTGTGCGAGGTGGACCTCCGGGTGGTAGGTCCCGTCGGGTGCGATCGCACCCGCGTCGGTCCGGCCGTCCCACGGGAAACCATGGGGCTTGTTCCGCTGAAGTAGCTCGTCCGTCGCGAGCGTCGCAACGGTGTCCCCTGACGCGTTCACGATCGTCACGGTCACGTGATCGCGGTATCGCAGGCGAACCCGCACGTTCGCCTTGTCCGTCGCACAGTGGCACGTCGGCGAGAGCACCTTCGAGACGCGCGTCCCGGCGATGGGGCTCTTGATCTGCTTCAGGTGCTCGGTGATCGCGAAGGCGGCAGCAGTCGCCACCAGCAGGCCCAGAAGGGTGACCGTCGTAAGAACCCGCTGCAAAGCCCGCTGATTCTACGGGCACGCGGTTAAGGAAGAGGTTAGGCCCGTTCGGGCGTGGCGCGCGGCTCGTTCAGCAGCACGCGAGCCGTGTAGATCGCGAGGATCACGAAGAGCGTGCCGAGGCCGATGCCGAGCACCCAGTTCGCCTGCGGCACGTTGAGGAGCTTGAGTCCACTGATGATGAGGATCCCGCCGAGACCGCCTCGAATGGTCAGGTCGGGGACTTTGATCGTGTAACGGCTCGAGATCAGGATTCCGGGCACCGAGCCGGTGAGGAGCCACGCGGTGGCGTGCAGGTCGACGTCCTTGATGATGAGGTGCCCGACGCCGGCGATCCAGAGGAGCGCGGCGGCGTGGAAGATGTCGGTGCCGACGATCCGCGGCATCGTCAGGGGGTAGACGAGCACCATCATCAGCCCGAAGTAGGTGCCGCTTCCAACCGACGTGAGCCCGACGATGAAGCCGAAGACGGCGCCGGTCGTGAGGGCGATGAGCTTGTCGCGGCGGCTCATGATGAACGGCGCTTCGCTCGGCTGAATGCCTCTCTTCACGAACGACTTGGCGAGGAAGCCGCTGCCGCCGCCGATGAGCGCCGCGCCGATGACGTAGCCGAGGATGGTCTCCGCGTTGCTGATCTGGTTCCGGAGCACGTAGGAGACCGCCACGCCGGCTACCGCCATCGGGCCCGAGCCGGCGAACAGCCACATCGTGAGGTGGCCGTGCACCGTGCCGAGCCGCCGGTGCCGGAACGCTCCGAACGTCTTGAAGATCGCGCCGTGGAAGATGTCGGTGCCGACTGCGTACGTCGGCTTGAAGCCGAAGAGGATGATCAGGATCGGCGTCATGAGCGAACCGCCGCCGACGCCCGTCAGGCCCACGATCAGCCCCAGCGCGAGGCCGGTGAGCGTGAACTGCCAGGTCATGGCGAGGTGCTCAGGACCATGCCCGCGCCGACCGTCTCGTTCGACGACTCGTCGATGAGCACGAACGCGCCCGTCGTGCGGTTCTCCTCGTAGGGATCGACGCACAGAGGCTCGGAGAGCCGAAGCCGGACGACGCCGATGTCGTTCAGCCCGAGCGATTCGGGAGCGGGCACGTTTTCGAGCGTGTGGACGTCGATCCGTGAGACGAGCCCGTCGGCGACGGCCCGCACCGAGCGCGAGGTCTGCTTCACCGCAAGACGCGCGCGCGGCTCGAGTGGCCGCTCGCTCATCCAGCAGACGCGAGCCTCGAGCTCACGCGCCACGACGGGCGGATCCGCAGGATCGGCGAGCAGGTCGCCGCGCGAGACATCCACGTCGTCGGTAAGCCGAATCGTCACCGACATCGGCGGGATCGCGGCCTCGAGCGGCCCGTCGATCGTTTCCACCGACTCGACCTGCGTCCGCAAGCCAGCCGGCAGGACGACGACCTCGTCACCGGCGCTCCACACGCCGCCTGCGACCTGGCCGGCGTAGCCGCGGTAGTCGTGGTGCTTGTCGGAGCGCGGCCGGACCACCCACTGCACCGGGAAGCGCCGGCTCTCGAGATCGCGGTCGGAGGCGATCTCCACGGTCTCGAGGTACTCGAGCAAGGGCGGGCCGTCGTACCACGGCATGTGCTCGGAGCGTTTCACGACGTTGTCGCCCTGCAGCGCCGAGATCGGAATCACGACCAGGTCGGGTAGGCCGAGCGCGTCGAGCTCGGCGCTGATCTCCTCGAACCGCTCCTGCGACCAGTCGACGAGATCCATCTTGTTGATCGCGACGACGGCGTGCGGCACGCGGAGAATCGAGAGGATGTACGCGTGGCGGCGGGTCTGCTCCATGACGCCCTGGCGCGCGTCGACGAGCACGATCCCGAGCTCGGCGGTCGAGGCGCCCGTGACCATGTTGCGCGTGTACTGCACGTGGCCCGGCGCGTCGGCGAGCTGGAAGCGGCGCCTCGGCGTGACGAAGGAGCGGTAGGCGACGTCGATCGTGATTCCCTGCTCGCGCTCGGCGCGCAGGCCGTCGGTGAGGAGCGCGAGATCGACGTACCCGTGACCGCGGCGGCGCGAGACATCCTCGATGTGCTCGAGCTGGTCGACGAAGATCTGCTTCGTGTCGTAGAGCAGCCGCCCGATCAGCGTGGACTTGCCGTCGTCGACGGAGCCGCACGTGACGAGGCGGAGAAGCTCGGTCGACTGCGCTGCCTCAGAAGTAGCCAACGCGTTTGCGGTCCTCCATGGCCGCCTCGCTGAAACGGTCGTCGGCGCGCGTCTCGCCGCGCTCGGTGACGCGCGTCGCCGCGATCTCCTCGACGACCTCCTCGATCGTCGCTGCGCGCGACTCGACGCCGCCGGTGCACGTCATGTCGCCGACGGTGCGGAAGCGGACCGACGTGGTGAACGGGTCCTCGCCCTCCATGCGCTCGACGTACGGCGAGACCGCGTAGAGCATCCCGTCGCGGCGGAAGACCTCGCGCTCGTGCGCGAAGTAGATGCCGGGCAGCTCGAGCTGCTCGCGTGCGACGTACTGCCAGACGTCGAGCTCCGTCCAGTTGGAGATCGGGAAGACGCGGACGTGCTCCCCCTTGCGGACGCGCGCGTTGTAGAGGTTCCACAGCTCTGGCCGCTGCGCACGCGGGTTCCACTGGCCGAAGTCGTCGCGGAAGGAGAAGATCCGCTCCTTCGCCCGGCTCCGCTCTTCGTCGCGGCGAGCGCCGCCGATCGCCGCGTCGAACTGGTGCTCCTCGATCGCGTCGAGCAGCGTCGTCGTCTGCAGCCGGTTGCGCGAGGCGCGCGGGCCGGTCTCCTCGACTACGCGCCCTTTGTCGATCGATTCCTGCACCGACGCGACCACGAGGCGCTCGCCGAGCTCGGCGACTCGCCGGTCGCGGTACTCGATCGCCTCCCCGAAGTTGTGCCCGGTGTCGACGTGCATGATCGGGAACGGAAACTTGCCCGGCCTGAATGCCTTCTCCGCGAGACGCAGCAGCACGATCGAGTCCTTGCCGCCGGAAAAGAGCAGCACCGGCCGCTCGAGCTCCGCCGCGACCTCGCGGAAGATGTGGATGGCCTCGGACTCGAGCTCGTCGAGATGAGTGACCGTCGGCAGCGCGCGCGACGTGCTCACGACTCTGCTTCCACCGGCGCCGGCAGGAGATTGAGCTCTGCGAGACGCTCGAGTACGGTCCCGGCCGACTCGGACGGCGTGCGACCGGAGGTGTCGAGGCGCAGCTCCGGCTCGAGCGGCTCCTCGTACGGCGCTGAGACTCCCGTGAACTCGTTGATCTCGCCGGCGAACGCGGCCGCGTAAAGGCCCTTCGGATCGCGGCGCGCGCACTCCTCGAGCGGTGTCGCGACGTAGATCTCGACGAACGGCGCGTGCTTCTCCACGAGCGAGCGCGCATGGCGTCGCATCTCCTCGTAGGGCGAGATCGCGGACACGATCACGACGGCGCCCGCGCGGGCGAGCCGCGAGGCGACCCAACCGATGCGGGCGATGTTCGCGTCGCGGTCCTCCTTCGAGAAGCCGAGGCCCTTCGAGAGATGGGTGCGGATGATGTCGCCGTCGAGGTGGTCGACGACGAAGCCGCGCCGTTCGAGCTCAGGCTCGACGTTGTTCGCGATCGTCGTCTTGCCGGCGCCCGAGAGGCCCGTGAACCAGAGGACGAAGCCGCGCTGGCTCATGTGTGCAGCCCGCATTCGGTCCGCTCGGTGCCGGCCCAGCGACCTTCCCGGCCCTTGCCGGGCACCGTCGAGTGCGTGTCGCCGATCGACTCGTAACCCTGGTCGTGCAGCGGGTTGTAGGGCAGCCCGCGCTCGCGGATGTAGGCCCAGCAGTCGTCGTCCGTCCAGTCGGCGATTGGGTTCGCCTTCCAGAGCTCGTGCTGCTCGTCCCACCCGAGCTTCGGTGCGTCGGCGCGCGTCGGCGACTGGTCGCGGCGAATGCCGGTGATCCAGGCGTCGAGGTCGAGCAGCGCGCGGTTGAGCGGCTCGATCTTGGCGATCGAGAGATAGAGGTCCGGGTTCTTCGCCCAGAGACCGTCCTCGACGGGAGCGCCCTCGAAGGATTCGATCTTCGTGTCGTAGCGGCGCTCGACCTCGCGCCAGAGCTCGTACGTCTCCGGGAAGAGATGATGCGTGTCGATCGCGAAGACGCGCGCCTCCGGCTCGGCCTCGAACAGCATGTCGAGCAGCACCGACTCCTCCTTCTGGAAGGAGCACGCGAGCGCGACGCGGCCGGAGAACTCCCCGAGCGCGTACTCGACCACGCGCTGTGCGGGCCAGGACTCGACGTCAGCCGGCAGGCTGTGTTGCAGGCTCGCCACCGAGCAGCACCTCCTTCAGGGTGTCGCCGCGCAGCCCGAGGCGGAGCGTCTCGAGCGGGATCACCTCGTCTGGCGGGATGTTGCCGAGGTTCACGTTCGACCCGAAGTGCTTGACGAACCACGCCTGGCTTTCCTTCGTCGGCGCCTCCCAGATGAGGTGCTCGAACGGAACGGAGTGCTCGATCTCGTCGACGAGGCCCGTGCGGAGCTCGCCGCTCGGGCGATAGATGCCTGCGGTGCCACCCTCGCGGCCCTCTGCGATGACGCGCCAGGCGCCCGCCTCGAGCTCCTCCTTCATCCATTCGACCCACAGGTACGGCGCGATGTTCACCTCGGCGTCCTTCGAGCCGACCTCGGAGAGGACGATGAAGTCGCGTGCGAATTCGGTGATGAGCTCGAGCTTCCGGTCGCGCGGGATCTCGATCGTGCCGTCGGAGATCTCGACGTGCGAGAAGCGGTACTCGGCCAGCCACGCCTTGAACTCGTCGATCTTGTCCCGCGCGTAGACCGCCTCGAAGAACGTGCCTCCGCAGACGACAGGAGTCTCGAAGTGGCGGTAGAGCGCGATCTTCTTCTCGAGGTTGTTCGTGACGTAGCCCGTGCCCCAGCCGAGCTTGACGATGTCCACGAACGCGCCGGCGGTGTCGAAGAGGCCCTCGATCTCCCGCAGGTTCAGACCCTTGTCGATGACATGGGTGAGCCCCGTCTCACGCGGCTTGCCAGGCCGCGCGGGCACTCCCAGAAATCCGTCCTCAAAGCCCGGCATCGCGCTCCTTCAAAGGGTAGTGGGCAACGTTGGCCGCCACTGTACCTAATCTATGGAATAGCAATCACTTATCAGGCTGGCGCACTATCCTCCCGCCCATGCGTTGGCTCGCAAAGGCTGCCCTGCAGCGCACCCTCGGTGCGGTGCCGCAGGGCGAGCGCCTCAACTACGTCTTCCAGCGACACGTCCTCCATTCGTTCCCGGTCGGAGACGCCGCGTACCGCCAGAAGTTCACCCGCGCGGCCAACCATCTTGCGGCGTACGAGGAGCACGGACCGGATCTGCCGGCCGCCGAGGCGACGTTCTTCGAGTTCGGGGCGGGCTGGGATCTCGCGATTCCGATCTCGTACGCACTGCTCGGCGTCGGGCGGCAGATCGTGATCGACATCCGTCCGAGCGTCCGGATCGAGCTCGTGAACGAGACGATCGCCGCCCTCGGCCGCCTTCGCCCGGAGCTCGAGCAGGCGACAGGGCGAGCCGTGCGCGACGCCGGTGGGTCGATCACCTCGATTGCCGAGCTCGAGACGCGCTTCGGCATCCATTACCTCGCGCCGTGCGACGCGCGCGGCACCGGTCTGGCGCCGGGGATCGTGGACTTCGTGACGAGCACCGACACGTGCGAGCACATCCCGGCGGCCGACCTCGCTTCAATCTTCCGCGAATGCCGGCGGCTCCTGCGACCGGGCGGCGCGATCAGCTGCCGGATCGACCTGCAGGACCACTACTCGTATTTCGATCGCAGCGTGTCGCGCTACAACTTCCTGCGCTTCTCGGACCGGAAGTGGTCGCTCGCCAACTCGCCGCTTCACTACCAGAACCGGCTGCGGGCTCCGGACTACCTGCGCCTCGTGCGCGACGCGGGTCTCGACCTCGTGATGGAGAACCCCTCGAGACCGAGTGCGGAGGGACTTGCCGAGCTGCAGAAGATGTCGCTTGCGAAGCGGTTTCGTGGCTACGCGCCGGAGGAGCTGGGCGTGACGATTCTCTCGTTCGTCGCGCTCGCGCCGGCCCGCTAGAAGACTTCCCGGAGAAGCCGCTCGATCTCCTGCGGAGTGGCCGGCCTGGGGTTGGCGCGGTTCCCGCCACGCTGGGCGGCGTCGGCGGCGATCGCAGGCAGATCCCCTTCGGGCACGCTGAGCTCGCCGAGGCGTGTCGGTCCCGCAAGCGATGCCAACGCCTCGACGCGACCGGCCGGATCATCGGGTGCGCCGACCGCCTCGCCGAAACGCCGCACCGCGTCCGGCGCGAGGGCCGCGTTGAAGCGGAGCGCGGGCGGCAGGCAGATCCCGTTCAGCGTCCCGTGCGGCAGCCCGTAGCGGCCGCCGACCGCCTGGGCCATCGCATGAGCGAGCGCGAGCATCGAACCGGCGAGGCCGGCGCCGGCATGACACGCGCCTCGGAGGAGCTCCGTCCGCGCTTCGCGGTCTTTGGGCTCGGCGACAACGCGTGGAAGCCAGTCGGAGATGAGGCGCGCTCCCGCGAGCGCCTCCTCGTCGGCCGCCGGATTGTGTCCCTGGACGTAGAGCGCCTCCGCGCAGTGAGCAAGCGCGTTCATCGCCGTGCCGACGCTTGTCTGCGGCGGCAGGTCGAGAGTGAGCTCGGGCTCGTAAACGATCGCGGAAGGATGCGCGCCTCCGCCGCCGCCCCGCATTCGCCGCCCAGGATCGCGGACGCCGAAGTAGCTCGTCCACTCGGCGCCGGAGTAGGTCGTCGGCACAGACACCAGCGGCAGTCCGGCGCCGGCCGAGATTGCCTTCCCGAGATCGATCGCGCTCCCACCGCCGATCGAGAGCACTCCGTCGGCGCTCCGCGCAACCTCGACGGCCTCGGGGACACGATCCGACGGCACCTCCGACCAGCGTGCAGCCGGCTCGATGGGCAGCTCCAACGAATCCCAGCGCGGGCTCGCAACGACGAGCGGCGCAGAGACGCCTGCGGCAGCGCACGCGTCCGGGAGCGCGCCGAGCCCCCACTCGACGATCACGACAGGCGCTCACGCGCGAAGGCGACGAACGCCTGCGCGATGCGCGTCTCGGTACGCCCGGTCGCACGGACGAGCTGGACGTCCCTCGCCGGCTCGAGCCCCTGGACGCGCGCGATCGCGAGCGCACCGGCTTCGAGGTCTCCCTCGATTGCGATGCGTGAGATGAAGGTCGCCCCGACGCCGGCGAGCACCGCGGCGCGCGCCGACTCCTGCAGCCCGAGCTCGAGGCTCACGTTGAGATCGCGGAGGCGAATGCCGAGCTCACGCAGCTCGTCGTCGATCATCTGCCGGATGCCGGCTCCCTCCTGCATGAGTACGAGTGGCTCCGTCTTCAGCTCCTCGATGCTCATGCTCTTGCCGGCGCGCTTGTGCCCGGCGGGAACGGCGAGCACGACCTCGTCCCGATAGAGAGGCTCGAACGAGACGCCGCGGTGCCGGCCGCTGGCGCCGACGACTCCGAGCTCCAGCTCGCGCCGGCCGACCTGCTCGACCACCGACTGGGTATCCGAAACGGTCAGCGCGACGTGCACCAAAGGATGGAGCTGCTGGAACTCGCCGAGCACGACGGGCAGGACGCTGCCTCCGGGGCCGGTGGACGCGCCGATCTCGAGCCGGCCCTTCAGCTCGCCTTCGGCCTCTTCCCCGAGCTCGGCGAGCACCTGCTGCTCGAGCGCGAGCAGCCGCTGGGCGCCGCGGTAAAGCCGGAGCCCGGCCTCGGTCGGCTCGACCCGGCGGCCGGAGCGGTCGAGGAGCCGCTGGCCCAGACGCTGCTCGAGCGACCGGATCTGCAGGCTGACCGCGGGCTGGGTCACGCCGAGCTGGTCGGCAGCCTGCGAGAAGCTGCTGCGCTCCACCACGGCGCAGAAGGCTGCGAGCTGGCGCGTGTCCATAAGGACAACTTATAGCCACCGGACGCTCGTGAAGGCCGGCGGCGGCTTTACGATCGGGCGCGTGCCGGATACGACCCGGATCGAGGACACGCTCATCCGCGGTTACCGCGACCTCGCGCTCGAAACGCCGGCGCGGCCGCGCGACGTCGTCCTGCGAGTGCTCGACGTCATCCTCTCCGGCTTGTTCCTGCTGCTCTTGCTGCCGCTCTCACTTCTCATCGCCCTACTCGTCCTCCTGACGAGCGGTTTCCCGATCCTCTACCGCGGAGAGCGCGTAGGGCGCGGTGCGCGCGTCTTCACGATGTACAAGTTTCGAACGCTGAAGCGTGGCGCCGAGACGCGGCTCGGCCCGTATCTCGGCGAGGATCTCGTCCGCCGGACGCAGGCCGAGTTCACGCGTGCCGGACGCTGGCTCAAGGCCACTCAGCTCGACGAGATCCCGCAGTTCGTGAACGTCCTGCGAGGGGACATGAGCCTCGTCGGGCCGCGGCCGATCCGGCCCGTCTTCTTCGAGGAGCTCGCGCATGAGCTGCCGTCGTACTGGCAGCGGCTCGTCGTGCGGCCCGGCCTGACCGGCTTCGCCCAGGTGCGGCGGGGCTACGAGACGCCGATGGGCGAGAAGCTCGCCCACGACCTCGAGTGGATCGCCGATCGCTCGGTGCGCCTGTACCTCCTCACGGTCGTCGCGACCGGCTGGCGCGTGCTGAAGCAGTCGCTCGGAGGACTGCTGCGGCGCGGCGCCTAAGGTAGAGCCGTGTGCGGGATCTGCGGGATTGCGTCGACGCACGGCGTCGCGGACGTCGAGACGCTCCGCTCGATGAGCGATCTTCTCGCGCACCGCGGGCCTGACAGCGCCGGCGAGCATGTGGACGGCGGCGTTGCTCTGGCCGCTCGGCGGCTCTCGATCCTCGATCTCGAGCACGGCGACCAGCCGATTGCGAACGAGGACGGCAGCTGCGTGGTCGTCCAGAACGGCGAGATCTACAACTACCCCGAGCTTCGCCGTGACCTCGAGCGGTCCGGCCACCGCCTGCGGACGCGCTGCGACACCGAGGCGCTCGTCCATCTCTACGAGGAGCACGGCGCCGGGTTCGCCGAGAGGTTGCGCGGGATGTTCGCGGTCGCGATCTGGGACGCACGACGGCGCCGGCTCGTGCTCGCCCGCGACCGCTACGGGATCAAGCCGCTCTA
Source organism: Gaiellaceae bacterium (assembly GCA_035689945.1). Classification (GTDB taxonomy): domain Bacteria; phylum Actinomycetota; class Thermoleophilia; order Gaiellales; family Gaiellaceae; genus Palsa-739. The sequence continues at coordinate 10,786 of DASSLB010000249.1, forward strand.
CTACCGGCACGCCGGCGACGAACTGCGCTTCGCCTCGGAACTGCGAGCGCTGCCACGCGGCGAGATCGACCTCGACGCGCTCGAGGCGTTCCTCGCGTTCAACTCGATCCCGGCGCCGTACTCGATCTTCCGCGGCATCCGCAAGCTCCCGGCGGGCCACGCGCTCGTCTGGGATGAAGCGGGCGGGCTCACGCTCGACCGCTACGCACGACCCGGCCCGGTGCAGGCCGCCGAGCTGCGAGGCGACGACGTCGCGGAGCTCGTGGAGGAGCTGCGCGCCCGGCTGCGCGACTCCGTGCGCGCGCATCTGCTTTCGGACGTGCCGGTCGGCGTCCTGCTCTCCGGCGGCGTCGACTCCGCGGCGCTCGCCGCGCTCGCGGCGCAGGAGACGCCCGAGCCGGTGCACACGTTCACGATCGGCTTTGCGGAGAAGAGCTTCGACG
>DASSLB010000250.1:0-2226 GCA_035689945.1 Gaiellaceae bacterium
AGCCGACGCGGCCGCAGCCGATGATCAGTGCCCTCAAATCCATGACTGGATGAGCGTAGCTCCCTAGACCTCTTCGAGCACGCCCTGCGGAAACGCGACGACAAGCACCTCCGCGGGCGCCTTGCGGAGGACGTAGTCGACCGTAGGCGAGAAGAAGCGCGACTGCCGCCGCCAGCGGGGCGACGAGCCGAGCACGATCAGGTCGGCGCCGGTCTCCTCGGCCGCCTGCACGATCGCCTCGCCGATCGACCGCGCGCGGATGGAACGGCCTTCGACCTCGACTCCGAGGTCGGCACCCAGCGCGGCCGCTTCCGCCAGCGACGCCGCCGCCCGCTCCTCCTCGTCATACAACTCTGCGTCGAGCGGCAGATCGAGTGGCACTCGGATCACGTTGAGAGCCACAACCGCGGCGCCGCGCTCCTGTGCGAGCTTGACCGCCGTCGCGACCATCTCCTCGCCGATCTCGCCGAGCTTCATCGGGACGAGGATCTTCGAGAACTCGGCCTGCGGCAGCTCTTCCTCCTCCACCGGCTCGACGTGGTCGAGCAGGCCGGTGCCGCGTTGGCGGCGGACGACGAGATAAACGACGCCGCCTGCCGCGAGCCAGATCGGGCCGCCGTAGCGGGCGCCGATGTGCGTCGCCATCGCCGCGACGAAGATCGCTGTGGTCGCGAGGGCGCCGACGACGGTCGGCACCGGAACGTCTGCACCCCGCACCCGGATCGAGAACGGGACGCGGAACGGACGCTCGAGGCCGGGCTTCGAGAAGCGAAGCTTGATCACCGCAAGCTGCGCCGCTGTGAAGGCGACGAGGACGCCGAAGCTGAAGAGACTCGCGAGGAACCCGACCGGATTCGTCGTGAATGCAGTCGAGAGCAGGAGCACGATCGAGATCGTGGTGGCCGCGACGACCGTCTCCGGCGAATGCAGACTCCGGCGGCTGAGGCGCGCGAACCGGCGCGGCAGCTGCCCGTGCTCGCCGAGCGAGAACGCGAGTCGCCCGAAGCCGGAGTTCGAGGTCGCCGCAGCCGTGAGGAGGATCAGCGCGCCTGTCAGGCCGACGTAGATCCGCAGCAGCCGCTCGACCCAGAACGCGATGTGGGGCCCGAGCGCGTACACGACTCCCATCAGTGGCGCGCGCTGCCACGTCGTCCCGAGCTGCGTCGTCCCGTGCGGCGCCGGGAAGGCGGAGAGGGCGACGAGCGCGATCAGCACCGTGACTAGGACGACGAGGCCGATCCCGGTGAAGAGGCTCCGCGGCAGGTCGCGCCCCGGCTGCCGCGTCTCCTCCGCGAAGTTCGCCACTGTCTCGAGCCCCGTGTATGCGAGCAGCGCGAGCGGCAGCGCGAACGCGATCTCGTGCCACGAAGGCTGCGTGCCGAGCGAGAGCCCGCGCCCGAGCGCACTCGGCGAGAAGAGGAACGCGAAGCCGAGCACCACGAGCAGCAGCTGCGTGACGAGGTCGACGAGGGGCACCGCGAGGCTGAACGAGTAGAGCTTGGTCTTGCGCAGGAGCCGGATGAGCCCGATCGCGGCGATCACGACGCAGCCGACGATCACGTCGCCCGGGTGCCGCGCGATCGAGTGCATGCCAATCGCGAGCCCGAGGTAGTGCGGGAAGAAGAGCGCCGAGAGTGCGATCACGATCAGGTAGTCGAGGAAGAGCGCCCAGCCCGTGACGAATCCCGCGAGGTCGTTGAAGGCCACGCGAACGAAGGTCGCGGCGCCGCCCGCTTCTCCGATCGAGGTCGTCCCCTCGGCGTACGACAGCGTCACGACGAGGAAGAGGACCCCGACGACCGCGAGGACCGCCGGCGTCAGGCCGAGCGCATGCAGCGCGATGATCCCGAGGGCGAAGTACAACGAGGACGCGATCTCGCCGTACGCAACGGACGCGAGCACCGGAGCGTCGAGAGCGCGTTGCAGCTGTGGCAGCTTGCGCGCCATCGGCCGAGGAGCCTATCGCCGTCGCAGGAGGTACAGGCGCCCGATCCCGAGCCCGATGAACAACACACCGAGCAGGTAGCCGGTCGAGCCTCCTCCCACGACCGCGGTTTCGACGAGGAGCGCGATCCCGAGCGCGATCGCGACGAGCCCGAACGCGAAGACGGACCGCTTGTAGAGCCCGCCTATGCCGCGCGCTCCCGCGGGGTCGCGACCATGACGCGACACGGCGCGTGGCGGAGGACGAAATCGACCGCGTCACCGAAGATCTGGCGGCGCCCG
>DASSLB010000251.1:0-6384 GCA_035689945.1 Gaiellaceae bacterium
TTGCCGGCCCCGTTCGGGCCCACGAGCCCGATTCGCGCGCGGGGCGGCACGACGAAGCTGACGTCCTCGAGGACGACCTCGGCTCCGTACGACTTCGAGATCCCGGCCGCGACGAGCGAGCCGGCAAGGCGAGACATGCGCGACGACCTCCAACAGCGAGCGCAAGTAACAGTCTGTTACTTGCAAGGACAGTGGCCGAATGAGACAGGTCAGTTGCGCATAAAGCGGCGCCCAGCGGCGGCGGCCACTCTAGCGACGCCGGGCAAGTAACAGTCTGTTACTAGGAAAGACGTGGCCGGCTGAGCCAGGGCTAGCGGGTTCGGACTGGGAGGATGAAGACGCCCCCTTCATCCTCGACGACGCGGACGTTCGCGCCGTAGTGGGCCGCGACGTTGGGCGCGGAGAGCACCTCCGCCGCCGTCCCCTCCGCGACGACCGAGCCCTCGTCGAGCAGGATCAGCCGCTCCGCGTACTGGCCCGCGAGCGTGAGGTCATGCATCGTCGTCACCACCGTCAGACCGTCGCTGCGCAGCGCATCTACGAGCTCGAGCACGAGCTGCTGCCGCCCCAGGTCGAGCGCTGTCGTCGGCTCGTCGAGCAGCAGCACGGGAGCTTCCTGCGCGAGCGCTCTCGCAAGTACCGCTCGCTGGAGCTCGCCCCCGCTGAGCGAGCCAAGCGGACGCTCCGCGAAGCGCTCGAGCTCGAGACGCCGCAGCGCTCGCGCCGCCGCCTCGCGGTCGCCGCGGCCCTCTCCGCCGAGATACGAGATGTGCGGCGTGCGGCCGAGGAGGACGTACTCCGCAACCGTCAGCGCCGCCGGCGTCTCGGGTTTCTGCGGGACGAAGGCCACAAGCCGGGCGACAGCGCGGCGCCCGAGCCGGCGCACGTCCCGTCCGTCGAGCAGCACCTCGCCCTCATAGCCGGCAAGGCCGGCGAGCGCGCGGAGCGCGGACGTCTTCCCCGCCCCGTTCGGCCCGATCAGCGCCGTCCAGCCGCCCGCTTCCGCGCGGAAGGAGAGCCCGCGCACGGCTGCGACCGGCCCGAATCGAACCCAGAGATCGCGAGTCTCGATCACCGGATGCCTCGCGACGTCCGGAGCACGATCGCGAAGAACGGCGCGCCGAAGAAAGCGGTGACGACGCCGATCGGCAGTTCCGCCGGCGACAGCAGCGTCCGCGCGACCACGTCGGTGAGGACGAGGAAACCGGCCCCGGCGACGAGCGAGAGCGGCACCACCGCGCGGTAGCTCGTCGAGACGAGCAGCCGGATCGTGTGCGGGACGATGATCCCGACGAAGGCGATCAGCCCGCTCACCGAAACAGCGGCCGCTGTGCCGAGCGTCGCCGCCGTGACGATCGCCAACCGGGCCCGCGAGACGTCGATCCCGAGGCTCGCGGCCTCGTCGTCGCCGAGGCTGAGCACGTCGAGGACCCGGCGGTGCAGGACGAGCACGAGCGAGCTCACCGCGACATACGGCGCACAGACGGCAACGTCGCTCCACGTCGAGGTCGAGAAGCCGCCGAGCAGCCACGAGTAGACGTTCTGCAACACGTCCGTGTGTCGCTGCTGGACGAAGGTCTGCACCGCCGCCGTGAACGTCGCGACGGTAACGCCGGCGAGCACGAGCGCGCCGGTCGTGTGCACGGCGCCGGCGGAGCGTCCGAGAACGTAGGTCGCGATGACGGCCGCGATCGCGCCGCCGAACGCCGCCAGCGGCACCGTCCAGTTGCCCCCCGCCGTAGCGGCGGAGGCATAGACGATCGCAAGGGTCGCGCCGAGGCCGGCGCCGCCCGCGACTCCCAGCAGGTACGGGTCGGCGAGCGGGTTCCGGAAGACGCCCTGGTATGAAGCGCCGGCGACCGCGAGCATCCCGCCGACCAAGGCCGCAAGCGCGACGCGCGGCGCTCGCAGCTGCCAGAGCACAGCGCGGTCGACCACGTCGAGCGGCTGGTGGACGTGCAGCCCCGGGACGTACGAAAGCGCTGAACGCAGGATCGAGCCGGCGCCGATGTGCACCGGCCCGACCGCAAGTCCCACCACTAGCGCGGCGACGAGGAACACGGCCGTGACGAGGCCGGCGCGGAGGCCGACGCCCCGCGCCTCGACGCGAGGCGCCGCCTCCGCTTGTCCGGCAGCTACAGCCATCAGCCCTTGCGAGCGATCCTCGCTACGGCGCGCGCGAACTGGACGATCCGCGGCCCCCAGCGCGAAGCGACGTCGTCGTCGATGCCGACCACACGACCGTGCCGCACCGCGGCGATCGTGTTCCACCCTGGCCGCGAGGCGACTGTCGCCTCCGTCTGCTGGCAGCACTTCGTGTCGGCGAGAACGATGATCTGCGGGTTCTGCTGGACGATGTACTCGCCCGAGAGCTGCGGGTAGCCGCCACTGCTCGAGGTGTCCGCCGCGTCGGCGATGTCCTTGAAGCCGAACAGCGTGTAAACGCTGCCGATGAACGTCTTCGAGGTCGCCGTGTAGTAGTTCTGGTCGAGCTCGTGGTACACGCGCAGATGGCGGCGCGAGGCCGGGACGCTGCGGATAATCGCCGCAAGCCGCGTCTTCATCGATTGCACCACCGCCTTCGCGCCCGTGGCGCGTCCGGTGAGCCGGCCGAGCTTGAGGATCTCCGAATACGCCTGCTTCAGGTTCTCGGCCGCGGCGATGTTCACGACCTTGATCCCGAGGTTGCGGAGCTGCGAGGCGAAGCCGCTCGGGTTGTACGAGATGAGCACGAGATCCGGGTGATAGTTGGCGATCGCCTCGACGTTCGGCGTGAAGCCGGAGAGGCTGGTGCGCGGAGCGCGCCGGGGGTAATTCGACTGGTCATCGACCGCGATGACCTGCCTGCCGGCGCCGATCGCGAACAGGTCCTCGGTGATGGTCGGTGAGAGCGAGATGATGCGATGCGGGCGCGTGGCGCGCGACCGCTGATGGGAGGCTGCCGAGAGGGAGACGACGGCAAGCGCGGCAGCAAGAGCCGCGATGAATGCGAGGGCAAGGCGGTGCACGAATCCTCCTTCCGCGAGGGGTTCGGGGTTAGCGGCGGGCGACAGGTCTTCTGACTCGGGGCTCCCTCCCCCGCCGCCTTCCCGGGTCTCGCGACCCAGTGACGTCGTGGCGGAAGAGCGTCTCCCCTTACAGCGGCGGGACCGTCCCGGACTTGCACCGGAGTTCCCTCACCGCTCGCCGGCTTGTGGCGGGAATCTAGCATCGCGTTTCGTGTCTGGCCTCGTTCTCGCGCTCGACCTTGACGGCGTGCTCGCCGACACGCGGCTCCTCTGGGACGCGTGGCTCGAAGACGCGGCTCGGCGGGCGCGCGTCGAGCTCGAGGTTCCGGCCGATCGGGAAGCTGCAGCGGCGGTGTTGGACGAGGCGCTCGGGGACTGGCGTCCGCTGCTGGCGCGCTTCGCCGCCGACCGGGCTCCGCTTTCGATCCGTCCCCGGCCCGACACGAACGCGGCGCTGCGCCGGCTCGCTGCGGGCGGAGCGCGGATCGGAGTTTTCAGCGACGCACCTCGGGAGCTCGTGGAGATCGCGCTCGCACACGCGGGCGCCGCACGGCAGGTGGAAGTCGTCGGGACGCTCCCGGAAGTGCATGCGACACTCGGCGAGGACACCGTCGTCGTGCGTTCGCGCGAGGAGCTGGCGGCGCTGACACTAGGATGAGCGGGTGGAGCACGACCTTTCCGACCGGCGCTTCGACCTGATCCTCGAGAAGCTCGACCGCATCGCCGACGAGCTTGCGAAGACGAACAAGCAGCTCGACAACGACGAGAACTTCCTCCGCATCGCGCGGGAGCTGTCGACGCTGAACGAGTCGCTACAGGCGCTCGCCTACGCAGCGCTCGGCCAGCAGGCACCGCAAGTGCGGCGCCGTCACTCCGCCTAACCCGGACTGGGAATACGCCAGATGTCGAGCACGCCGCTCGTCGAGTGCTCGTTCGCGTCACCCTCCGGGAGCGCGACGCGCCCGCCGGTGACGATCGGGCTGTTCCAATGCCCGGAGCCGGCAGTCAACGTGGCCACGAGCTTCCCGCTCGCCGGCTGGTAGACGCGCAGCCCGCCGCCTGGATCGTAGACCCAGAGGAGCCCGCCGGCGATCACCGGGCTCGTGCCGGCATGGTCGACGCGCCAGACCGAGTGGAGGCGGCCGCGGCGTAGCGACCAGGCCTGGGTCGCGCCGCCGTCGGCCGCGATCAGCCACACGCGCTTCCCGCTCCGCCAGACGGCGGGCGCCGTGAAGAGATCGGCGCCGGACGGCGTCGAAACGATCTGCAGCTCGCGACCCTTGTGCGGCGCCGTTCCCCGCAGCCGCGGCAGCGAGAGGAGCCGAATCTTCCCGTCCTTGCCGCCCTGGGCGATCAGCTTCGATGTGAGGTACACGGGCGAGGTCGAGCCAATATCGGTGTCGGACGCGTTCAGCTCGTCGGTGTTGGTGGGCGTGTAGTTGCCGATCAGCTTCGCCTTCGGTGACAGGACGAGAACCGCGTCGCCCCAGTTCGTGCGGCCGTTCCAGGGGGCGTTGCCCGTCGCCACGAGGAGATTGCCGCTGCGTGGGACGACGACCGCCCCAGCGCGTCCCCAGATCGCCGAGTCGCTCGCGTCACAGCTCGCCGGCACGATGAGCCCGCGCCGGTTCGAGCAGAGCGAGTTCCAGACGTGCAGAAGCCGCCCGTTCCGCGCGGAGAGGATCGCCACGTGCCCCTGGTACGGCGGCGCGTCGCCGATGTAGCCGCCCGTCGTCGCGATCACGTGCCCGCCCGCGAAGTTGAGCGAGGACGCGATCTTCTCCCGCGACGGCAGCTTCGTGATCGACCGGCGCCAGACAGAACGGCCGCTCGCGACCGTGAGCTTCTGGATCCGCCCGTCCGGCGACGCGGCGTAGATCCACCGACGACTCGGATCGGCGACCGGAGTCGCGGTGGTGATCTGCGCGCTGCCCGCCCACGAGGAGTAGCGCGGCGGCGTCCACCGCCAGAGAATCTGCCCGCTTACCGCATCGACCGCGAGCGTGATGCCATATGTGGTCGTGACGAAGAACGCGTCGTGCGTGCCACCGCCGATCGTGACGCCGCGGAGGTAGATCGCCGACGAGTCGACCGTCCCCGGCAGCCTGACCTGCTGGCGAGGCATCGATGCGACGTTGACCGCGGTGATCCCGGTGGACCTCGGGTCATCGTTGCTGCGGCGCTCGTCCCAGCCGAAGCGCGTCCAATCCTGACTAGAGACCGCGGCGTCCGTCTTCCCTTCGCCGCCGGTCACGACGACGACGGACAGCACGGCAACGAGGACAGCTAGCGACGCAGCAAAACGCGACGTAATTCGTCCTCTTTGCCCGTTTCGAGGATCGCGAGTACCTGGTCGCCGGCCTCGAGGACGGTCGAGCCGACCGCGATCTCCGCGTGGCCGCCGCGCATGACCGAGATGAGACGAGAGCCCTCGGGCAGCGAGAGCCCCTCGACGCTTCGGCCGGCGGAAGGCGAATCGCTGTCGATCTGCACCTCGACGATCTCGAGGTTCTCGCCTCGCAGCTCGAGCAGGTGGATCAGCTCGTGCTCGGGCACCTCGTGCTCGACGAGCGCCATCACGCTCGAGGTGGCGCAGATCGTCGGCGAGATCCCCAGGAGGTCGAAATGCGACTGGTTGCGCGGGTCGTTGACCCGCGCGATCACCTTCGGGACGCCGTACTTCTCACGCGCGATCTGGCCGACGATCATGTTGTCCTCGTCGTCGCCCGTGAGCGCGAGCACGATGTCGGGCGGGCGCGCGATCCCGGCGCGCTCGAGCACGAAGATCTCGGTCGCGTCACCGCGCTGCACCTGGTGCTCGAACTCGTCCTCGAGCTGCTCGAACCGGTCGCGGCGCTGCTCGATCAGCGTCACCTCGTGTCCGAGCCGGAGAAGCGAGCGTGTGACGTTCGCGCCGATCTTGCCGCCGCCGGCGACGATCACGTACATCAGCCGGCCACCTCCTCCGCGGGCTGGGAGGTCGGGATCGCGCAGGTCCGTGCCGCTTCCATGAGCGCGTCGATTGCGACGCTCGTCGGACACACCGTGTCCAGTCCCCGCTCCTTGTAGAACTTCGCGCGCGCCGGGTCGAGCACGCGCACCACGACACACCGGACGTCGAAGCGCTTCTGTGCGACCTGCCCGATGATGATGTTCGTGTTGTCGCCGTCAGTGGCGACGACGACCGCGTCGGCATCCTCGATCCCGGCCTCGCGCAGAAGACCGGCGTCCATGCCGTGACCGACGATGAACGTGCCCGGCCAGCTCTCGCCGAGCCGGGAGAGCGCGTCCTCGTTCTCGTCCACGACGGTCACGTCCCAGCCCTCCTGGTGGAGCTGGAGCGCGATCGACGAGCCGACGCGGCCGCAGCCGATGA
>DASSLB010000252.1:0-16172 GCA_035689945.1 Gaiellaceae bacterium
AGCGCGAGCAGGATCAGCCAGACGAGCGAGACGCGCGCCGTCGCAAGGACGAAGTGGACGCTGACCTGCTTCCGGTTCTCGAGCACGAACGCGATCGCGTACGCGACGAGCACACCGAGGACGATCAAGCGTCCATAGAGCCGCGGCTGCCAGCGGTCAGAGACCTCGTCGGCGTTGATCCGTGGACGGCGCGGGAGACGCACGCCCGAATCCTACGAGCGGTTACGCGGCGGCGTGCGAGAGGGCGCGCGGAACGAGACGAGGCTGGGGTGGAGGCGTCAGCCGCCGCCCGACCGACTCCACCCGGAACGTCGGGCAGATCGTCTCGACCTGGAGGGCACAGAGGCCGGCTCGTCGGAAATAGCAATCAGCGCAGGTTGGCGTAGAACGTTTGCTCATCCTCTTCTTTGCTCTAGGAAGTCCGCCCGGTCCGAAGGTGCGATGATAGGTGCAGGAACAGCGCACGCAAGCGTTGTCGTGGACGAAAACTGACGAATTTCCGCCAGTTTCTATTGGGCCTTCGGAAGCGCTGCCAAAGCCCGCAACGCCTGCGCGAGGGTGTGCACGGGGATCACTCGCAGCTGCTTGTTGGCGTAGTGGCGCGCGGTCTTCGCATTGTCGCCTGCAGGCACGAGGAGGACGTCGACGTCGGCCTTGTGCGCGTCGACGACCTTCTGTCTCACGCCACCGATCGGCGCCACGGTTCCGTCGAGCTCCATCTCGCCGGTCGCGGCGACCTTGTAGCCGTGGGTCACGTTGCGTCCGAGCTTCTGCATCACCTCGAGCGCGAAGGCGAGGCCGGCCGAGGGGCCACCGACGTTGCCGGCGTCGATCGAGACGCGAATGGGGAGCTTGAACGTCGCGGCCTGCTCGGGGGCGAACCCGACGAGCGCGTGGCCGGACCCGACGTCGACGGTCTTGACGCGCACCGTGAGGAGGCGGCCGCCTCGTCGAATCCGTAACGCGACGATCGCACCCGGCTCGACGTGTTCCAGAACGCCGTGCAGGACCGCGGTCGTCGGCGTGGGCGTTCCATTGACCGCGATGATGACGTCCATCGGCTGGAGCTTGCACGGCGCGTTCGTGCGCGCGATCAGCTGCGAGACGACGACGCCGGTTGGGTGCACGCCGACGTGGTAGCCGAGGCGGCGGAGTGCGACGGTGGCCGCGACGCGCTGGGAGAAGGCCATCTCCTGCAACTGAACCTGAATCGCCTGCTTGTAAGTGGAGCACGGCGGAACGACGTTGTTGGCAGGCTCGAACGTGGCGTCAGAGTGGATCCAGGGGAAGAGCTTCTCGAACATGTTCGCCTTCTTCTCGATCACGTCGAGGAAGTAGATCGACCCCGCGCCGCGCGGCGTCTTCGCGCCTTCGACCTTCACGAGCGGCGCGACGGGGTGGGCGGTGTCCGGGAGCAGGATGTACTGCCCGGACGGGATCCTGACGAGGATCAGGACGGTCAGGAGCAGGAGCACGACGACGGCCCCGATGGCCCGCCAGGGGGTGAGGTGGCGTCTCAAAAGAGGAACCGCTTGAGCCCGCCGTCGACGACCACGGTCTGGCCTGTGACGTAGCGCGCGCGCTCGGAGGCGAGGAAGCAGACGACATCGCCGAACTCGCGCGGCGTGCCCCAGCGGCGCAGGGCGATCTCCTCCAGCTGCTCCTCGGTTGGGCCCCCGGGGTAGAGCTCGTCGAGGCGCGCCGTGGCGATCCGTCCCGGAGCGACGCAGTTGACGGTGATGCCCTTGGGCCCGACCTCCCGGCTCAGCGTCTTCAGCCATCCGTGGACCCCGGGGCGGAACGTGTTCGAGAGGGCGAGATGAGTGGTCGGCTCCTGCGCGGCAAGCGATGAGAGGGCGACGATTCGTCCCGCCGGGCTTCGCTCGAGGTGCGGCAGGCAGAGCCGGACGAGCGTCACAGCCGGCCGCAGCACGAGGCGGTAGCCGGCCTCGAGCGATGCGTCGTCCATCTCCTCCGCCTTGCCCGGCGGCGGGCCGCCACCGTTCCAGACGACGATGTCGAGGCCGCCGAACCGGTCGACGGCGGTCGTCACGGCGCGCTCGAGATCGGCGTCCTCCCTCACGTCGCCGACGACCGCGACTCCATCGAGCCGCCGTGCGTTCTCCTCGAGTTGCTCGGCACGGCGCGCGAAGAGGACGACGTTCGCCCCTTCCTCGGCGAGCGCCTCGGCGCTCGCAAGGCCGAGGCCCGACGATGCGCCGCAGACGAGCGCGGTGCGACCGGCTAGCCCGAGATCCACGACTGCGGCAGTTCTCCGGAGCTCGCGACCACCCGCGTCGTCATGCCGCCGCGGGCGGCGAACTCGCCCTCGACCTCGACGAAGCGCGGCGCGCCCTCGGCGACGAGCTTCTCGAGCACTTCGTTCACGACCTCTTCCTGGAAGATCTTCCGGTCTCGGAACGAGGTCAGGTAGTCGCGTAGCGACTTGAGCTCGAAGAGCTTCGCGCCCGGGACGTAGCGGATCGTGAGCTCGCCGAAGTCGGGCGCGTCGGTGAGCGGGCAGATCGAGGTGAACTCCGGCGCACCGAGCTCGACGAGATAGTCGCGCCCCGGGAACCGGTTCTCGATCGTCTCGAGCACTTAGGTCGACAAGACGCCGACGACCTCGCGCACGGCCTCGGCGCTGCGTCCGAGCGCCTCCCGCTCGTCGTCGGAGAGGTCGAGCTCGACGATTTCCTCGATCCCACCTGCACCGAGCTTCACCGGCACGCCGATGTAGAGGCCGTCGATCCCGTACTCGCCTTCGAGCAGGGCCGTGCACGGGAGGACGCGCTTCTGGTCGAGCAGGATCGCGTCGACCATCTCCGCGACCGACGCGCCCGGCGCGTACCAGGCAGAGGTGCCGAGCAGCTGCACGATCTCGCCGCCGCCTTTCGCGGTGCGTTCGACCATCTGCGCGATCCGCTCGTCGGGGACGAGCTTGCGCAGCGGGACGCCGCCGACGGTTGCCGCCGAGACGACCGGAACCATCTGGTCGCCGTGGCCGCCGAGCACGAGCGCCTGCACGTCGCGCACCGACGCGCCGGTCTCCCAGGCGATGAAGGTGCGGAAGCGTGCCGTGTCGAGAATCCCGGCCTGCCCGAAGACGCGCTCCTTCGGGAAGCCCGAGACGCTCTTGGCCACGTGACACATCGCATCGAGCGGGTTCGAGAGGACGACGATCGTGCAGTCGGGGCTCTGGGCGACGATCTGCTCCGTCACCGAGCCGACGATCTTCTCGTTCGTCGTCACGAGGTCGTCGCGCGACATCCCCGGCGAGCGCGGCAGACCGGCCGTGATCACGACGACGTCGGAGCCGGCCGTCTCCTCGTAGCTGTTCGTGCCCGTGATCTGCGGCTCGAAGCCGAGGACCGGCCCCATCTGGTTCAGGTCGAGCGCCTTGCCCTGCGGGAGCCCTTCCTTGATGTCCGTGAGGACGATGTCCGCGTAGTCGCGCGTGGCGAGGATGTGCGCCGCGGTCGCGCCCGTGGCGCCTGCCCCGACGATCGTGATCTTCCGTCTCATCATGCGGGTACCTCAGCCTCCAGTTTCTCGATGACCGCGTCCGCGACCTCGCTGGTCCCGACTGCTGTCGGATCGTCGCGGCTCGGCTTCATGTCGTAGGTGACGCTCTTCCCCTCGGCGATGACGGCGGCGATCGCCTGCTCGACGCGGTCGGCTGCGAAGCGCTCGTCGAGGTGGCGGAGCATGAGGACGCCCGACAGCATCTGTGCGATCGGGTTGACCTTGTTCTGGCCGGCGTACTTGGGGGCGGAACCATGAGTCGGCTCGAAGACGGCCACAGATTCGCCGTAGTTCCCGCCGGGAGCGACGCCGAGCCCGCCGATCATCCCGGCCGCGAGGTCGGACAAGACGTCGCCGTAGAGGTTCGGCAGCACGAGGACGTCGTACTCCTCGGGCCGTTGCACGAGCTGCATGCACATGTTGTCCACGATCCGGTCGTCGAACTCGATGTCGGTGTTCTCGGCCGCCACCTCGCGCGCGACCCGCAGCCAAAGCCCGTCGGTGAACTTCATGATGTTCGCCTTGTGGACGGCCGTGACCTTGCGACGGCCGTTGCGGCGCGCGTAGTCGAACGCGAAATCGAAGATGCGGCGCGTGCCTGTTACCGAGATCGGCTTGATCGAGATGCCGGCGTCCGAGTGGCGCAGCCGGCCGCCATGTCCCTCGATCCACTCGATCAGCTCCGCGGCCTCCGGCGTGCCTTCCTCGTACTCGATGCCCGCGTAGAGGTCCTCCGTGTTCTCGCGGACAATGATCAGGTCGACGTCTTCGAAGCGGCTGCGGACGCCGGGATAGCTCTTGCACGGACGCACTTGTCCGTACATGTCGAGCTCCTTGCGGAGGGCGACGTTGACCGAGCGGAAGCCGCCGCCGATCGGGGTCGTGATCGGCCCCTTCAGCGCGACGCCGGTCTCGCGGATCGCGTCGAGCACGTCGGGGGGCAGCGGGTTGCCGCCGTGGCGCTCCATCACGTCCGCGCCGGCCTCGCGCACGTCCCATTCGAGCTCCGCGCCGGATGCCTCGAGAACGCGACGCGTCGCCTCTGTCAGCTCCGGTCCCGTGCCGTCGCCGGGGATGAGGACGACCCTGTGGGACATCGACGGGTGAATCTAGCTGCGCCGACGCTAGAGTCGCGGCAGTGCAGGACCGCGAGCTTTTCAGGCAGGCGGCGGATCACGCTGCCGACTTCCTCGAGACGCTGGACACGCGTCCCGTACGTGACCAGGCGGAGGCGGAGGAGCTGTACGCCTCGCTGGGCGGGCCACTTCCGGAGGATGGGCTCGACGACCAGGCCGTCCTCGCGGCACTCGTAGAGGCGTCCGATCCGGGCCTCGTCGCGAGCCAGTCCGGCCGCTACTTCGGTTTCGTCGTCGGCGGCTCGCTGCCCGCTGCAACCGCCGCCGACTGGCTGGCGACGGCTTGGGACGTCAACGCAGGGGGCTGGGCCCTCGGCGGCGCCGCGATGGTGGTCGAGGAAGTGGCGCGCGGCTGGATCGCCGAGCTTCTCGGCCTTCCGCCCGGCGTTTCGGCCGGGTTCGTCACCGGTTGCCAGATGGCTCACGTCACTGCGCTGGCCGCGGCGAGGCATCACGTGCTTGCACGCGTCGGCTGGGACGTGGCAGCCGACGGTCTCGCGGGCGCCCCGAAGCTGCGCGTGGTCGTCGGCGAGAAGCGCCACGTGACCCTCGACCGAGCGCTTCGCCTTCTGGGAATCGGCGCTTCGTCTCTCGTCGTCGTTCCAGCAGACGACCAGGGACGGATGCGAGTCGAAGAGCTGCCCGATCTTTCCGGTGGGCCGACGATCGTGTGTGCCAAGGCAGGGGAGGTCAACACCGGGTCCATCGACGACCTGGAGGCAGTCGCGGACGCCGCCGAGGGAACCGGCGCGTGGTTCCACGTCGACGGTGCGTTCGGCCTCTGGGCCGCGGCGTCCCCGCAGCTGCGCCATCTCGTGCGCGGGGTGGAGCGCGCAGACTCGTGGGCGACCGACTGTCACAAGTGGCTGAACGTTCCCTACGACTCGGGCGTCGCCTTTTGTGCGCATCCCGACGCGCACCGGCAGGCGATGGCGGTGACCGCCTCATACCTCGTGCTGCAGGATGACCCTCTCCGTCGCGACGCCCTCGACTGGGGGCCGGAGTTTTCCCGTCGCGCCCGCGGCTTTGCCGTCTACGCAGCGCTTCGCTCGCTGGGCCGCAGGGGCGTCGCCGACCTCGTCGAGCGCAGCTGCGCGCACGCCCGTCTCTTCGCGGAGCTGCTCGAGGCGAGTGGAGCGACGATCCTCAACGACGTCGTGCTCAATCAGGTGCTCGTCCGGTTCGGCGATGGGGAGACCACGCGCGAGGTGATCCGCCGCGTGCAGGAGGACGGCACCTGCTGGCTCGGCGGCACCGACTGGCAAGGCGAGCACGCGATGCGCATCTCGGTCAGCAACTGGCGCACGACGCGCGAAGACGTCGAGCGCTCGGTGGCGGCGATCCTGGCTGCAGCCGCGGTGCCGGCATGACGCTCGCGGAGGCAGCGGCGCAGGCCGACGAGCTCGCAACGAGCGGCGCGGCTCAGGAACTCGCGACGCTGCGCGGGGAGTGGGACGACGAGCTCGAGGCCGCGGCGCGTAGCGGCGACTTCCGCGAACGGGCGCTTGCCTTCCGTGCGATCGGGCTGTTCCGCTGGCGGGCGAAGGAGGAGCTCTTGCGGCGTGGGCTGGACGACGGGAGCCCGGCGGCGCGCGGCTCGGCGCTCCTCTCGCTGGAGCTTCTCTCGCGCGACCACCCGAGCACGGTCAACTCGGTGCGGCCTCTACTGCACAAGATGCTCTCGGACGGCGACGAGAACTCCGCTGTACGCCGGCTGGCGGTGCTCGCGCTCAAGAACGGCTCGGCACAACGAGACACGATCGGGCTGCTCGAAGGGCTCTCCGTGGACGACGACGCCGACGCAGACCTGCGCCGGGCAGCTGGAACCATCGCCCAAGGGCTGAAGCGGAAAGCTCAGGCCAAGCGCTAGGAGGCGCAGGTCGTGCAGACGCGGGCGCGTATCTCCCTGCCGCAAGAGGGGCAGACGCGCCGCCGCTGGCGGTGCTCGAGAGCACTCTTCGAAAGACCGGCCTTGACCATCAGCCACGCTGCTCCGAGCGTGCTGACGGCGGCGATGGCAACGTGTGGGTCGAGGTGCATGCCTACTTCCTGGATTGTGTTGCGTGCTTCTTCCGGCGCGCATGCGGATGCGCCTGGAAATACAACTCGCGCCGCCTGCGATCGGATACGTGCGTGTACAGCTCTGTCGTCGCGAGATCGGCATGTCCGAGCATTTCCTGAACTGCCCGCAGGTCGGCACCTCCCTCGAGCAGGTGAGTGGCGAACGAGTGGCGCAGGAGGTGGGGATGGATGCGCTCGGGCTCGAGCCCGGCCTTTTCGGCTAGGCGACGGAGGATCAGAAAGACACCGGCTCGCGTCAGCGGGCCTCCGCGCGCGTTGAGGAACAGCTCCTGCCGGTTCCGCCGTTCGAGGAACGGGCGGCCCCGAGCGAGGTACAGACGCAGAGCCTCGGCCGCTTCCCGTCCGATGGGGACGACGCGCTCTTTGCTTCCCTTGCCGAGACAGCGGACGAGCCGGTGCTCGAGATCGACCGACTGGCGGTCGAGTGCGACCGCCTCACTCACGCGTAGGCCCGCCCCGTAGAGCAGCTCTCCGATCGCGCGGTCGCGGAAGGCGACCGGCGTCGTCCCCGCTGCGGCCTCGAGCAGGCGCTCGACTTCGGCGGGTGAGAGCGTCCGCGGCAGCTTCCGCCGTCGTTTCGGGAGCTCGACGGTCGCCGCGGGGTTGTCGGTGCGGGAGCCCAGGAGCACTTGATGGCGGAAGAAGGCGCGGACTGCGGCGAGCCGGCGCGCGATCGTCGTCGGTGCGAGACCGTCCGCTCGGAGCTGGGCCACGTAGGCGGCGAGGTCGTCGGTGCTCGCGTCAGCGGGCGACCGTCCAAGCCAGCCGGCCAGGTGAGCGAGATCGCGCCGGTACGCCTCGACCGTGCGAGGCGCGAGCCGCGCAGCGGCGAGGGCGAGAAAGCCCTCGACGGCTTGATCGGGCTTCTCGGTCACGCGCGCTGATTTCGTCCCGGCGCACGCGAGGCCTGCTCGAATGTGGCCATGGAGCGCAGGCACATCGTCGTCCACGGCTTCGTCCAGGGAGTCGGCTTCCGCTTCGCGGTCGAGCGGGCGGCGGGATCCCGCGGCGTGGCCGGCTGGGTCAAGAACCGTGCCGACGGGGCGGTCGAGGCCGTCTTCGAGGGTGAGCGCGCGGACGTCGAGGCGCTAGTCGACTTCTGCCGTCGTGGCCCCCGCGGCGCCCAGGTCCGCGGGTTCCGCGTCGCGGAGGAATCCGTCGAAGGCCTGGCCGGCTTCCGCGTTACGGGATAGGAACGGTTCCGCACCGGCCCAGACGATCTCTCCGCGAACGAGGTCGAGATCCTCGAGCTCGTCTCTCCGCAGGCGCGCAGTGAGGCGTTCGCCCCTGCCGTCCGTGAGGTCGACGCGTGCGTCTGCTCCGAGCACCGCGATGCGCTCGATCTCCACCTCGACCGCCCCGTCGCTCGGCCAGCGCCTGAGCACGACCTCGTGCGGGCGCACGAGACGCTCGCCGAGGCGTACCGCGTCGCCGACGAAGCGCAGGACGAACTCGGACGCCGGTGTGTCGTAGAGCTCCGCCGGAGCGCCGACCTGCTCGAGACGGCCGTGGTCGAGGACGGCGATTCTGTCCGCGACCTGCATCGCCTCCTCCTGGTCGTGCGTGACGAAGACCGTCGTCACGTGCACCTCCTCGTGGAGCCGCCGCAGCCAATCCCGCAGCTCCGCGCGCACGCGAGCGTCGAGGGCCCCGAAGGGCTCGTCGAGCAGCAGAACGCCTGGCTTCGCGGCGAGAGCCCGCGCCAGCGCCATCCGCTGCCGCTGGCCGCCCGAGAGCCGCGAGGGGTACCGGTCGGCGAAGCCCTGGAGCTGGACGAGCTCGAGCAGCTCGTCGACGCGTTCCCGGATCTCCTGCTTCGGTCGCTTCCGGATCGTGAGCGCGAAGGCGACGTTGTCCCGGACCGTCATGTGCTTGAACGCGGCGTAGTGCTGGAAGACGAACCCGACGTTGCGGCGCTGCGGGGCGAGGCCGGTTGCATCCTCGCCGGAGAGGAGCACTTCTCCCGAGTCGGGCCGCTCGAGGCCGGCGACGATCCGCAGCAGAGTCGACTTGCCAGAGCCGCTCGGGCCGAGCAGTGCGGTGAGCGAGCCCTCGGGAATCTCGAGCGAGACGTCGTCAAGGGCGGTGAACGTGCCGAACTGCTTCGTGACGTTGCGGATCTCGATCGACATTTAGGCGGCTCCTTCTCGCGGCCGGATCACGGTCATGGCGACGAGCACGAGGACGGCGATCGTCGCGAGAACAAGGGACACCGCGTACGCGCCAGCGGTGTTGAAGTTGAGCGTCAGGTCCTCGACGAGCGTCGTCGCCGTCTCCGTCTTGCCGACGATGCGCCCGGAAACGACCGCCACCGCACCGTACTCGCCGAGGCAGCGCGCCGTCGTGAGGACGACGCCGTAGATCACGGCCCAGCGGATCGAGGGCAGCGTGATCCGCCAGAACCGCTGCCAGCGGTTCGCCCCGAGCGTGGCAGCCGCCTGCTCCTGCTCGTTGCCGAGCTCGCGCAGCGTCGGGATCACCTCGCGGGCGACGAATGGCACCGAGACGAAGATCGTCGCCAGCACGATCGCCGGCAGCGCGAACAGGATCTGGATTCCGTGTCCGAGCAACCAGCTGCCGAACCAGCCGGTGCGCGGGGCGTAGAGGAGGTAGAGGCAGAGGCCGATGACCACCGGCGACACTGCGAGAGGGAGGTCGATGAACGCGTTCAGCAGTCCCTTGCCGGGGAAGCGGCGTCTCACGATCGCCAGCCCGCAGAGCACGCCGAAGACGGCGTTGAGCGGCACGGCGATGCCGGTCGCGATCAACGTGACTTCGAAGGCGTGCAGCGTGTCGGGATCGGAGAGCGTCTGCCAGACCGGATGGAGCCCGTTCTCGAATGTGCGGTAGAAGACCATCGCGAGCGGCGCGAGCAGGATCACCACCAGATAGCCGAGCGCCACCGCGCGCAGTCCGAGGCGCCTAGGCACGTTCGTGCCTCGTGGCGAAGAAGCGCAGCGCGCCGATTGCGAGAAGCAGGACGAACGCCGCCGCGAGGAGGATGACGGCCACGGCCGCGGCGTAGTCCGGGTAGCCGTTCTGAATCTGGGTGAAGATGAAGACCGACGCGACCTCGGTGTGGTAAGGGACGTTGCCGGAGATCACGACGATCGAGCCGATCTCCCCAAGAGCGCGTGCGAGAGCGAGCACGACGCCCGAGAGGATCCCGGGCAGGAGGTTCGGCAGCACGATTCGCCGAAAGACGGCGAGCCGGCCGGCGCCGAGCGAGCGGGCGGCCTCCTCCATCTCCTCGTCGAGCTCAAGCAGCACGGGCTGCACCGTCCGGACGACGAACGGCAGCGTGACGAAGCACAGCGCAAGCACGATCGCTCCGCGGGTGTACGCGACGTGCGCGCCGAGGGGCGAGCGTGGGCCGTAGAGCGCGAGCAGGGTCAGGCCGGCGACGATCGTAGGCAGGGCGAACGGCAGGTCGATGACCGCGTTGACGAGCGCCTTGCCACGGAAGTCGTCGCGAACGAGAACCCAGGCCGTGATCGTCCCGAGCACCGCATTGATCAGGGCAACAGTGAACGCGGCGCCGAACGTGAGCTCGAGCGCGGCGACGGCCTCCGGGCTCGACACGATCTGCCAGAAGCCATGCACTCCGCTCTTCTTCGACTCCCAGAGGAGCGCGGCGAGCGGCAGGACGACGACGACGAGCAGGAACGTCGTGATGACGCCCACGGACAGGCCCGTGCTGAGCCGTCCGCCGGCGTCTTTCCTCGATACGCCTACCCGCGGAGACGCGGCGATGCTGCTAATGGCTGGGTCCTCCCACGGCGCGCTCGATCCCGGCCATCCGGCCCATGTTCGGGTCGAACCAGACGCGGTTCACCTTGCGCCAGCCGCCGAAGAGGCGGTCGCGGATGTTGAACGTCGTCCCGGTGTCGTACTTCTTGCGCCAGCTCGCGAGGTTCGGCCTCGTCAGGACAGACCTCACGACCGGGCGGTAGCCGCTCGCGGCGAAGATCGCCTGCTGCTTCGGCGCGTGCGCGTACGTAATGAATGCCTTTGCCGCGCTCGGAGCGTCCTTGAGTGCGACCATCGGTAGTTCGATCAGCATCGTCGGCTTGGGCACGACGATCGAGCCCTGCTTGCCGGCGGCGAAGGCGGCGTAGGCCTCGCTCTCATAGGTGATGAGGACGTCACCTTTGCCGGAGAAGAACGTGTTTGCTGCGTTCGAGCCGGACGAGTCCTGCGCAACCACGTGCTTGAAGAGCTTGGTCACGAGCTGCACCGCCTGGTGGTCGTTCATCCCTGACTTGCGTGCAGCGCCGTACGCAGCGAGCACATTCCACTTCGCCGACCCCGAGCTGAATGGGTTCGGTGTCACGACCTGGACGCCCGACTTGGTCAGGTCGGTCCAGCTGCGGATGTGCTTCGGGTTCCCCTTGCGCACGACGAAGGCCACGACCGAGTCCGCCGCGATCGCGCTGTACGGAGCGTGATCCCAACTCTTCGAGACGAGGCCGGCATCGGCGAGCGAGTCGACGTCGAGCCCGGTCGAGAGGAACGCGATGCTGGCCGGCTGGCCTGCGACGATCGCCCGCGCCTGCGAGCCCGACGGCCCGTATGACTGCGAGAACGAGACGCCCTTGCCGGCGTCGGTGTGGCCGAAGCGGGTGATGAGCCTCTGCATGATCGGCATCGGCGTCGAGTAGGCAACGAGGCTCACGGTCGTTCCGGCCTGGCGGGCTTGAGCTGCGCTCGTGCAGACGAAGACGGCGGGAAAGATCAAGGCAAGAACGAGCAATCGGCGCATCGCGTGGCAGTCCTTTCTGGGGAGTCCTACCGGATTACTAGGTATTTGGACTGCTGATTATTGTCATAAGCAACACCTCGACCGCAAGTCCGAACAGAATCCGAACTAGTCAGGCTCTGCGCTGCGCTGCGGCGAGATCCGCGAGCGTGGTCTGCTCGAGCACGTCGCGCATGTGCGTGCGTAGCTCGAGCCACACGTCGCGCAGCCCGGCCGCGGCGCCGTCGTACTCCAGCTCGTCCGGTCGCACTCCGCGCACGGTGGCGATCGGTCCCTCGAGCTCGCGAATGACGTCGGCGATCGAGATCTCATTCGCAGGCCGCGCGAGCTGGTAGCCGCCTACCGCGCCGCGCTGGCTCGCGACCAGGCCGGCGCTTCGGAGCTGCGAGAGGATGCTCTCGAGGAACTTCGGCGGGATGTGCTGGGCCGACGCGAGCTGCTCGGCGGTCGTCAGGCCGGGAGGAGCGGCGGCAAGCTCCGCCATAGCCCGGAGCGCGTAGTCGACCTTCGCCGAGACTCGCATTCCCGCATTCTGCGGTAGCTAGGACCGCGGGTGCGCGCGGTCGTACACCCGCCGCAGGTGGCGCGGGTCGACGTGGCTGTACACCTGCGTCGTCGAGAGCGAGCTGTGTCCGAGCAGCTCCTGAATCGTGCGCAGGTCGGCGCCGCCGTCGAGGAGATGCGTGGCGAATGCGTGTCGCAGCCGGTGCGGGTGAGGGACGATCCGGCGCAGCGTGCTCGTGTCGAGGCGGCGCCCGCGTGCGGAGAGGAAGAGCGCGTCGTTCGCGCCGGCGGCAAGGGCCGGCCGGGCGTCCCGCAGGTAGCGCGCGAGCCAGAGCGCCGCCTCCTCCCCGAGCGGGATGACGCGCTCCTTGCCGCCCTTCGCCTGGCGAACGTGGACGAGCTCCTGCTCGAAGTCGACGTCGCCGAGGTCGAGCCCCACCGCCTCGGCGCTGCGCAGGCCGGCGGAGTAGACGATCTCGACAAGTGCCCGGTTCCGCAGCGCGACCGGGCCGTCGCCCTCGAGCGACGCGAGTGTGCGCTCGACCTCCTCGGCGGCCGGCGCGTCGGGCAATCGCCGGGCCCGGCGCGGGGCGAGCCGGGCATCGGCGACGCGCTCCGGCCCGAGCGCGTGCTTGAGGAAGGCGCGCACCGCGGCGAGCTTGCGGCTGATCGTCGCCGGTGCGAGCTTCCTCCCGCGTTTCCCGCCGAGCCAGCTGACGTAGTCGGCGAGCACACGGACGTCGACACCGTCCAGTCGCGTCCCGCGGTCTTCGAGCCAGGTGCAGAACTCCTCGACGTCGCTCCGGTAGGCACGCTGGGTGGCCTGGCTCAATCCGGGCGAGGCAAGGAAGCGAGCGGCGGCGGCGCGAGCGTCCACGGAGGACGGTTCGCCGGGCGTCGGTCCTTTCCCTTGCGCTAGCGTCAATTCCGTGATCGCGAAGCACGACGTGCTCGTCGTCGGAGCGGGCTGCGCTGGGATGCGCGCCGCGATCGAGGCTTTCGACGCCGGCGCGGACGTCGCGATGATCTCGAAGCTCCATCCGACGCGCTCACACTCCGGTGCGGCCGAGGGAGGCATCAACGCGGCGCTCGGCAACGCAGCCGAGGACAACGCCGAGATCCACGCCTACGACACGGTCAAGGGCTCGGACTACATCGGCGACCAGGATGCGATCGAGATCTTCGCCGAGGAGGCGCCCGGCGACATCATCCAGCTCGAGAACTGGGGCGCGTTCTTCTCGCGTCGCGAGGACGGCAAGCTCGCGCAGCGCCCCTTCGGCGCGGCCGGCTCGCCGCGCACGATCTACGCGGCCGACATCACCGGGCACGTCCTGATTCAGGTCCTCTGGGAGCAGGTCTGCAAGCGCGACATCCCGGTCTACGAGGAGTTTTTCGCGTGGCAGCTCGTCGAGAACGACGGCCGCTGCCAGGGCGTCATCTGCTGGGATCTCCTGCACGGCGGACTCAAGACCGTCGGCGGCAAGACCGTCGTCCTCGCGACCGGCGGCGCCGGCCGGCAGTACCGCGTCACGACGAACGCCTACGCGTGCACCGGCGACGGGATGGCGATGGCGCTCCACGCCGGCCTCCCGCTCAAGGACATGGAGTTCATGCAGTTCCACCCGACGACGCTGTACCCGACGGGGATCCTCCTCACCGAGGGGATTCGCGGCGAAGGCGGCTACCTGATCAACAAGGACGGCGAGCGGTTCATGAAGCGCTACGCGCCGAACGCGCTCGAGCTCGCCTCGCGCGACGTCGTCTCCCGCTCCGAGCAGACGGAGATCGACCAGGGTCGCGGGGTCGACGGAAGCGTTCTCCTCGATATGCGCCACCTCGGCGCCGAGCGGATTCTCGAGCGGCTGCCCGGCTCGCGTGAGCTCGCGATGACGTACGCAGGCATCGACCCGATCTACGACCCGGTGCCTGTTCGACCTGGCGCGCACTACCACATGGGCGGCGTCGAGACCGACAACGACGGCGCCACGGAGATGACCGGCCTGTACGCGGCCGGCGAGTGCGCGTGCGTCTCGATCCACGGCGCGAACCGGCTCGGCGGCAACTCGCTCATGGAGACGATCACGTTCGGACGTCGCGCGGGGCGCTCCGCCGCGGAGTGGGCGCTCTCGCACACGACCGTGGAGGTGCCGGAGTCGGCGGAGCGCGACGCCGAGGCCCGCCTGCACGAGCTGCTCGACCGCGACGGCGGCGAGCGGCCGTGGAAGCTGCGCGAGGAGCTCGGCAGCTCGATGCTCGAGAACTTCGCGGTCTTCCGCACCGAGGCGGGGATGACGAAGCAGATCGAGATCCTCGAGGGCCTGCGTGAGCGCTATCCGAACGTCTACGTCGAGGACAAGGGCGAGGTGTTCAACAGCGACCTCACGCAGGCGATCGAGCTCGGGAACATGCTCGACACCGCGCTGTGCATGGTCACCGCCGGGGTCGTGCGCAAGGAGAGCCGCGGCGCGCACGCGCGGCCGCACGACTATCCGACGCGTGACGACGAGAAGTTCCTCCACCACTCGATCACGCGCTGGAAGGACGGCCGCGTCGAGCTCTCGACGTCGGAAGTGCGCTTCACGAAGTGGGAGCCACAGGAGAGGAAGTACTGATGCGCGTTGCTCTGAAGGTCTGGCGCTACGACTCCGTCTCAGGCGAGCGGAAGCTGTGCGAGTACGAGATCGACGCGCCCGACGAGGCGACGCTCCTCGACTGCCTCGACATCGTGAAGGACCGCCACGACGGCTCGCTCGCGTACCGCAAGAGCTGCCGGATGATGATCTGCGGCTCGTGCGGGATGCGGATGGACGGCGCCGCAGTGCTGGCCTGCAAGACCCGGATGTACGACATCGCGCAGGAGGGCCGCGTCCCCGTGATCTCGGCGATGGGGAACCTCCCGATCGTGAAGGACCTCGTCGTCGACATGGATCCCTTCTGGACGAAGTTCAAGGCGATGTGGCCGTGGCTCGAGCCCGGCTACGAGCGTCCCGAGGACGGTCGCGAGTACCGGATCTCGCAGGAGCGCATGAACGTCGTCCACAAGGAGTCGCTCTGCATCAACTGCGGCTGCTGCGTCTCGGAGTGCAACGCGATGGAGTCCGACCCGGAGTTTCTCGGCCCGCAGGCGCTCGCAAAGGGCATGCGGTTCGTCGGCGATCCGCGCGACGCCGCGACGATCGAGAGGCTCGAGCGGTACAACGCCGAGCACGGGATCTGGGACTGCACGCGCTGCTATTTCTGCAACGAGCGCTGCCCCAAGGGCGTCGACCCGCGCGACGCGATCGCGAAGCTCGGCGCCGAGTCGATTCGCCTCGGCATCGATCGCGACATGGGCGCGAAGCACGCGAAGTGGTTCGTCCGCTCAGCCGAGACGACCGGCTGGCTGCGTGAGGAGGAGCTGATCCCGAAGACGCAGGGCTACGTCACCGCGATCAAGCAGCTCAAGTTCGGCTACTCGCTCGCGAAGCACGGCAAGGTCCGGCCGGTGCCGGTCCCGCACGTGGCGAAGGACGTGAACGAGGCGCGCACCCTCCGCAAGCTCGTGCGCGAGCAGGATCGGCAGGGCGCGCTCGGTCACGTGCAGGGCGAGCGCGCGCTCGAGCGGCTGGCGCACGGCCACGTGAACGAGTCGCTCGAGGAGATCTACGCCCGGCCGGGCGCTGCGCCGAGGCCCTGGCTACCCGAAGTGAAGGAGGAGTCGCCCGCGTGAGCACCACCGAGACGTCGCTGAAGCGAGTTGCGTACTACAAGGGCTGCCTCGCCTCACTCTCGGCGAAGGAGCTCGACACGTCCACGCAGGCGCTCGCGCCGCAGGTGGGGCTGGAGCTCGTCGAGCTCGAGTCGGTGACGTGCTGCGGAGCGGGCGACATCCATGAGGCCGAGCCCGATTACTACGTCCACCTCAACGCGCGCATCCTCGCCTATGCCGAGGCGACCGGGTGCGACACGCTGATGACGGTCTGCAACGTCTGCACGCTCAACCTGAGGCAGGCGAACTTCATGCTCCAGGGCGACTCGGATCTGCTCGCGCGGGTGAACGAGAACCTCGAAACCGTCGGCGTGCCGGCGTATTCGGGCAAGGTCGAGGTGCGCCACTTCCTCTGGGAGATCGCCGAAGGGGAGGGCTACGAACGGCTGAAGGGCGTGGCGCACAAGGGCCTGAAGGG